>NZ_JSFF01000029.1:0-44922 GCF_000773485.1 Shewanella sp. ECSMB14101
ACACCGTTACCTCGGGCGGCGTCACCGAAACGACAACGGTAAATATCACCGTCAATGCTCTAATTACAGGAAACAATAATGTTGACCTCACAGTCGATGATGCCAATACCCAAGGCACAGCGACCGACAGTGACAGTTCAGCCCTGAGCTTCACAGCAGGGGCTTACGATGTTACTGGCTTTGCCTTCGGCAACATTGGCGATATTAATATTAGCGGCCTTGATGCAAGCATTAGCTGGAGCTTAGATGGAGCGGGCAACTTGATCGGCAGCATAGGTGGTAATCCTGTGCTTCAGCTTAGCCTGTCTGGCAGCACGATCAGCGCTGGCTCAACAGGCTCAGTGACTGTCACTGTGACCCTACTGGATAACTTGCCTCATGGTACTAATGTCGATGAACTCATCATTAATGGCATAACAGTAGTAGCAACAGATGCATCTAATGCAACTGCCACAGGTTCTGTTTCAGTTAAAGTCATCGATGATGGCGTAACACTCGATCCGCTAGACTTGGCAGGAAAGAATGCCGAAGGTATCTACAATGGAGTTATTAATGTAGATGGTGCCGATCAGGACTTTAGTGCCGATCTCTCAGGCAATATTTCTGGAACCGGTACCTTCTCAGACTCTGGCATTACAGCAGGTGGCCTGACGGTATTCTACTATGTCGATCCAGCCAACCCAGGAATATTGATTGCCTACTCTGATACCAGCGGAACACCTTCGGCCTATGATTCAGGCAATAGCGCGCAATCGGTAATCTTTACTCTAGCTATCGACCCTAATAGCGATAGCTATCTGTTAGATTTAAAACAAGCTATTGATGAACTGAGCAGTGTTACAGTGGCCAACATGAGTGGCGGTAAAGGCGGTAATACACCAGCGGTTTACGTCACCTTCGACGGCACTAACTACATCATAGATAACGATATCAATGATGTTGATCCTAGCAATGCAATGGTGTTCACTCTAACCTCTACCTCTGGCAACATTTCCAGTACGGTGAACGGTAACACTAACGGTTTCGGTGTCGCGAATGCATTCGTTGATCAAGGCGAAGTCATGATCATTGATTATGCCAACAACGTGGCCTCTGCCTCTATCGCCTTTGACGGAGCAACCTACGTACATTTCAAGGCATATGACGCCAATGGTAATCTGCTCGGTGAAGGTGATGTCACTAGCGGTCAAACCATAGGTAACCTAGGCGAGATAAGCTATATCGAAGTCTCAACCAGTGCGCTAGATAATCACGCTAACTTCCAGTTTACTGGGACTTCAGCCGAGAATATTGTCAGCTCTACTGTGGACGTAGATCTCGACTTCGTTGTCGATGTTACCGACAGCGATGGCGATACCTCGACAGGTTCTATCCATGTCGACTTGGATGCACCAGGCAGTACAACTACAGCACCAACGGCATTGACCTCAAACGCAATATCACTGCTAAGCGAAGCCGATCTCTACAAAGATGGTGCTGAGTCAGATATACAGACGTTACGCTTTAAGTCTGGCAGTGAGTCGATTTCAGCTTTCCAGTTTGGCGATACGGACAGCATTCAAGTTTCAGGCGTCAATGCTAAGATAAGCTGGTCATTCAACGATGAAGGGCAGCTCATCGGTACCTTTATGGGTAAAGAGGCTATTCGTCTCACCCTCAATGGTGACCGTATTGAAAGTGGCGAAGAAGGAAGCGTGAGTGTTACTGCCGAACTATTGGCCTCTTTCCCACATAATGTTTCTACCGAAAATCTAGTGATAAGCGGCATTAACGTCGTCGGGGTTGATGCTCTGGGGCAGAAAGCTGCGTCCACTATTACTGTATCTGTCAGTGACTATGCAGAAGCGGTAAATGATAGCATCAGCGGAACAGAAGATCATGACTTGTCAGGTAATCTGCTTACCAATGATATCGATCCCGATGACGAGTTATCTATTGTTAGCTTTAAACTGTCAGGAAAGACATACCAGGCAGATGGCAGCGTCATTGACCTTGCCGAAGGCAAACTGAGTATCCAATCGGATGGTCGCTTTACTTTCGAACCGAATCTACATTGGAGCGGTACGCTACCACAGATTGAATACCTGACCAGTACGGGTGACTCGGCTACTTTTGATCTGAATGTGATTGCCGTCGCCGATGCGCCAATACTAAGCGCCACCACAGGTAACGTCGTTCAAGGCGAAGTGGCCCTGGATATAAACATCGCGCTCGTCGATAAAGATGGTAGTGAGTCACTGACAGATGTCACCATTCAAGGTGTTCCAAGGGGCGTCTCCCTATCAAGCGGTACCCTCAATGCAGATGGAAGCTGGACTGTCGATGTTAATCAACTGGGCAACCTCAGCATCAAGGCAGACGACAACTACAATGGCGATTTGGAATTTACATTAACTATCAAGGCCAGCTCGGTTGAACAAAGCAACCATGATAGTGCCTCTAGCCAGACGCTGCTGGATGTTTCACTGAGAAACTATCACTATGACAACGGCACTGATGGCGATAATGTGATCAATGGTGGCCAAGACAATGATGTCATCGTCAGTGATACAACTGGCATCCAGGTAATACAGGGCGAAAACTACAACGTTGCCTTTATCCTAGACTCATCAGGAAGCATGGGATCGAATCGAATCGACTCAGCTAAGGAGCAGCTGCTGCAAGTCTTCAATACACTGAAGGCCAGCGTTGGTGGTGCGACTTCCGGTACAGTAAACGTATTACTCGTCGACTTTAATAGCGGCACTAAGGCACATGTGGCCGTAAACCTAGCCGATTCAGAAGCTATTTCTAAGCTCTCCAGCGTACTGGCCGAAATCTCCAGCGACAATGGCAGAACTAACTATGAGGCAGCATTTGAAACAGTAATCGATTGGTTCTCTCATGGTTCGGCAGCGTCAAATACAGGTACTAACCTGACCTACTTCATCACCGATGGTGAAACCAACAACTACAACGTTGATGCCGATCCTGAAGATGTGTGGGTTTATTATACCGATAATTACAGAAGCGGAGACGATAGAACGCTATCAGATCTTCTTGATGATTACACTCCAGGAAAAGAGTTAACTTATCGCGGAAAAGTGATAGTTGACGAATACGGCAACATTAACTACTGGTCGGGCTATTCAAGATACGATATGGATGGTCGCCAAATTGGCTCTATCAGGGTAGACGAAAATGGCGACTACTATGTCGCGAAAATAGCCTCAGGTTACAGTGATGGTAATGGCACAGACGTCACCGCAGAGTCTGAAGCACAGGTAGCCTTCCAGGTGCTCAGCACCCTATCTAATGTCGAAGCTATCGGCATAGGTAACGGTATTAGCCTTAATAAGCTTACCCCTTATGATTCAGATGGTAACGTAGCCACCAATATCAATATCAGCGATCTGGCGAGTATCATCTTAGGCTCGAAGCAGATGCTGCTTCAGGGTGATGACACGGTTAACGCTGGTGAAGGCAATGATATCGTCTTTGGCGATCTCGTACAGTTTGACGGCATCGACGGCCAAGGCTATGCGGCGCTGCAAAAATATGTAGCATTGCAATTGGGTGAAGACACTTCAACCGTCACCATACAAGATGTTCACGAATTTGTGGCGGCCAACCCAGCCCTGTTAGATACCTCTCGCGACAATGATGGCGACGACATTCTTGCCGGCAACCAAGGAGATGACATCCTCTTCGGTCAAGGCGGTGATGATGAGCTTCATGGTGGTAGTGGCGATGATCTATTGCTTGGCGGCATGGGAACCGATGAGCTCATCGGCGGTGCTGGCGAAGATATCCTCATCGGCGGCTTGGGTGACGACACCTTAACTGGTGGCAGTGGTAAAGCCGATAGCGAAACGGACACCTTCGTCTGGCAGCAAGGCGATACTGGCACAGACCACATTACCGATTTCAATATCAACCAAGATAAGCTGGATCTGAGTGATCTGCTTCAAGGGGAAAATGCCGGGAATTTGGAAAATTACCTGCACTTCACCGTGGACAATGGCTCAACCACAATTGAAATCGATGCCAATAATGACGGCCATGTGGATCAAACGATAGTGCTCGACGGTGTCGATTTAAGCTACCTAGGCACAACTGATGGCCAGATCATTAATGGCTTGCTGGGCAATGACGGTAACGGAGCGCTGATAGTGGATAACGCCAGCTCAACTGAGTCGGCCTCGAGCTTCGCCGTTCCTGCAACTCATGATGACGACGGACAGATCCAGCATCTAATACCTTAAACCCGTCAATAACAAATGACACCAACTAGTTTCCAGCTAATTGGTGTCATTTTTACTTTTGTTATGTTTTGGTATTACTTCTATAATTGTTCTACGATAATTTTTTAATAAAATCTTAAGGATAAGTTTTTAAGGTGCAAGCTTCAGCGTCTCCAAAAACTGAACAATGGACAGTTTCAGCCTCCCAAAGAGTGACTGTCGATCCCTTGTTAGACAGTTTAGTTTTATTGACCGAATACTTCGGCAGTCCTTGCTCCAGCGAATCTTTAGCCGCTGGTCTTCCGCTGTCAGGTAGTATTTTGACACCCGAACTTGTCCCCCAGGCTGCGAGTCGAGCAGGCCTAGCGGCTAAACTCACCCGTAAAGGGCTCGATCAGATCTCCCCAATCCTGCTGCCTTGCATCTTGCTACTCAAAGACAAAAATGCCTGTTTGCTGCGCGAGATCGATATAGACAAAGACAGGGCGGTGATCCAACTGCCTGAAACCGGGGGAGAGGAAGAGCTCACCATAGAGTCACTCGAAGCCATGTATGTGGGTTATCTGTTCCTGGTTAAGCAGCAATATCGCGGTGACATGGGCCTAGATCTGCATCTACACGACAGTCGCACCCATTGGCTACTGCAAACCTTAAAGGATTCAGCCCCCATCTACCGGGATGCCCTGATCGCCTCGGTACTGGTTAACCTCTTTGCCCTCGTTTCACCACTGTTCATCATGAATGTCTATGACAAGGTGGTGCCCAACCTGGCATTTGAGTCCCTGTGGGTACTGGCTATCGGTGCGGGTATAGCCTATATCTTCGACCTCGTCATGCGACAGCTTAGGGCCTACCTTATCGACGTTGCCGGTAAAAAAGTCGATATCATAGTGTCATCACGCCTGTTTGCTAAGGCAATCGGCATTCCTCTTGAGAAACGCTCTCCCAGCGTCGGCGGCATGGCCAGACAGCTCGGGGAGTTTGATAGCATCCGGGACATCTTAACCTCGGCAACCATCACCACTTTGGTCGATCTTCCTTTTGCTATTTTCTTCATGATCATCATCTATATAGTCGCCGGCGACCTGGCCATTATTCCGCTTATCGGCGGGACTATTATCATTATCTACACCCTGATCATGCAGCCTAAGCTCAAAGCCGCTATCGAAGAGAGCAACAAATTTTCCGGACTAAAACATGGTCACCTTATTGAATCCCTCGCCTCTATCGAATCGATAAAATCCAGTGGAGCCGAAGGCTTAGTCCAAAAAAGCTGGCAGCAGATGATCGGCCACACGGCTAACTGGCAGCTAAAAGTGAAAAAGATCTCAACCTCTGTCACTAACGTCGCCAACTTTACGGTACAGCTATCGGTTGTATGTGTGGTGATACTCGGTGTTTATCGCGTCGCCGACAATGAGATCTCCATGGGGGGAATTATCGCGGCGGTGATCCTGTCGAGCCGGGCGATCTCGCCCATGGCACAACTAGCCAATCTCATGACTCGCGGCAATCACACCGCCAGCGCTTTACGTCAGCTAGACCAGATCATGACTCAAGAAGATGAGTTTGAGAATAAAGGTCATTTGGTCAGTAAGCAGCGCCTGATGGGGCAGATAAATGCCGACCATATCAGCTTTAACTACCCAGGTTCAGAGCGTCCGGTGCTGCATCCTATGTCTTTGTCGATAGCACCAGGGGAACGTATCGCCATCATAGGTCGCAACGGCTCAGGCAAGAGTACTCTAGCTAAGCTACTTGTCGGTCTGTACCAGCCAACCAAAGGCAGCCTGCGTTACGACGGTCTGGATTCGGCACAGATCCACCCAACGGATCTACGTAGAAACTTTGGTTACCTGCCTCAGGACATTACCCTATTTCATGGTTCGATCCGCGATAACATCTTGTTCGGTACCCGTCAGGTGACCGAGCATCAACTTATCCGCGCGGTGCAATTGTCGGGCGTCAATCAATTCACCGATATCGAAACCGAAGGCCTCGATCAACAGGTTGGTGAAGGTGGACAAGCACTCAGTCGCGGGCAGCGGCAAACTATCGCCCTGGCAAGAGCCACTTTAAACGATCCACCGGTATTGTTAATGGATGAGCCAACGGCTAGTTTGGATGCCCGAGCCGAGAAGCAGTTTATCCGTGCCATGCGCAATGTCTCCAAGGAGCGCACCTTACTACTTATCACACATAAGATGCATCTGCTGAATCTAGTTGATCGCATCATAGTGCTTGACCGAGGTCATCTGGTCGCCGACGGTCCTAAAGATCAGGTGCTCAACCAGCTAGCCAAAGGCCTGCTGTCTGGAGGGCCAAAGAGTGAGTAAGCACTTAACGACCCATGATCTCGAGATGGTCGATGACGTCTATGGCGCCATGATGACAGATGCGCCTACCAGTCACAGGCTGATCATCTGGGCACTTACCGCCCTCGCCTTCAGCTTTTTGCTTTGGGCCTATTTTGCCGAGCTCGACCGAGTAACCACAGGAACGGGTAAGGTGATTCCCTCATCTCAAGTGCAGGTGATCCAAAGTTTGGATGGCGGCATCATGCAGGATCTCTATGTACACGAAGGCATGGTGGTCACTAAGGGCCAGCCCTTGGTGCGAATCGATGATACGCGTTTTCGTTCAGACTTCGCCCAGCAAGAACAAGAGGTATACAGCCTACAAGCTAACGTGATTCGCCTGCGCGCCGAGCTTAACAGCATCACGATTTCAGATGTGGCCACCGATTGGCGCGAACAGGTCAAGATCGTCAAACAACCACTGCAGTTTCCTCAGTCACTGATCGACAGCGAGCCTGACTTGATCGCGCGCCAAAAAGATGAATACGCGGGCCGATTGGATAATCTAAGCAATCAGCTAGAAATCCTTGCGCGGCAGATCCAGCAGAAACAGCAAGAAACCGAAGAGCTCGCCTCAAAAATTAGCACCTTGACCACCAGTTTCCAGCTAGTGACCCGAGAGCTGGAGCTCACACGCCCCTTGGCAGATAAAGGCATAGTGCCCGAAGTGGAACTGCTTAAGCTCGAGCGTATCGTCAACGACATTCGTGGCGAGTTAAGCTCGGTCAGACTGCTCAGACCTAAGGTGAAAGCCTCACAGGATGAAGCGATTCTGAAGCGGCGAGAAGCGGTATTTGTCTATGCCGCCGAGGTGCGAACTCAGCTAAACGAGATGCAAACCCGTCTGTCTCGTATGAGCGAGGCTCAGGTCGGTGCACGCGATAAGGTCAGCAAGGCCGAAATTGTTTCACCGGTCAATGGCACCATTAAAACAATCCATATGAATACCTTGGGGGGAGTTGTACAGCCGGGAATCGACATCATAGAGATAGTCCCGTCTGAAGACCAACTACTGATCGAAACCAAGATTCTTCCAAAAGATATTGCGTTTTTACATCCTGGCTTACCCGCCGTTGTCAAAGTCACCGCCTACGACTTCACTCGTTATGGAGGCCTCAACGGCGTTGTGGAGCACATTAGTGCCGATACAACACAGGACGAAGAAGGAAACAGTTTCTATCTTGTAAGGGTTAGAACTGAACTATCAAGTTTGACGAAAGAGGATGGCACCCAGATGCCCATCATACCAGGCATGTTAACCTCGGTAGATGTGATCACTGGGCAAAGATCCGTTCTAGAGTACATACTTAATCCAATTTTGAGAGCAAGAGACACTGCTCTGCGTGAACGATAAGTTCACAACAATAACCAGGGGGGTTAACCAAATGAGTAAGCAAACCATACATCAACTAAAGCGCAGTGCCATGGCACTCGCTGTTAGTGCGATGTTGATACCTGGGGCAGCTTCTAGCCAAACGCTTGAACAGGCTGTTGCCCATACGCTGGATACCAATCCGGATATTCGCATCGCGTTCAATCGCTTTAAAGCAAGAGAAGAACAGGTCAACCAAGCGAGAGCTGGTTATATGCCAAGTATCGACATCAGCGGTGGTTACGGTTGGGAGCAGACCAACAGTCCATCGACCAGACGTCGTGCAGGACAGGGCGATGTGGACGATGATGGTGTTATCGAATTAATGCGTGGTGAAGTCGGATTCAGCATCAAACAGATGATATTTGACGGCTTTTATACCTCAAGCGAGGTTGATCGTTACAGCTTCGAAGCCAGTGCCGACCAATGGGCGCTATTTGCTGCGGCAGAAGATATTGCCCTAGATGTGGCTAAGGTCTACATCAACTATATTCGTAGCGAACAGGTGCTAACCCTGGCAGAGAAAAACCTACAGAGTCACAAAGACATTTACGAGCAGATCAAGCAACGTACCGACTCAGGTCTGGGCTCAATCGCCGATCTTTCGCAAATAACCGGTCGTCTAGCGCGCGCTAATGCCAACGTGATTGCAGCAAAGAACAACTTCTACGATGCCAAGGCGCAGTTTATTCGTATTGTTGAAAAAGAGCCTGAAAACCTGATCGTTCCTGTGCCTGATGACGACATGCTACCAACGGATCTTTCCGACGGTCTTAAAGTCGCTCAGGAAAACCACCCAATTCTGAAATCCGCTACAAGCGATATTTCGGCAGCGGAGAATGAGCGCTCTTCGGCCAAGTCCAACTACTATCCAAAGCTATCATTAGAGCTTGGCGGTAACTGGAACGACAACATAGACGGTGAAGATGGTTACTCAGTTTTTGCTAACCAAAATGTCGGCGGCCACAGCAATGACCTCGTCGCCATGGTACGCGTTAAGTACAACCTATTTGCCGGTGGTAAAGATCTGGCCCGCGAAAAAGAAGCGGCTTACAAAGTAGGTGAAGCAAAAGAGATCCGCCAACGTGCCTACCGCCAAGTTGTCGAAGGGGTTAACCTAGCCTGGAATGCCTACGAAATGCTTGAGCCACAAAAGCTGTATATTCGCGATCATGTCATTGCCGCAAAAGATACCCAAGTCGCCTACAGTCAGCAGTTCAATCTGGGCCAACGCACCTTATTGGATTTGCTGGATACTGAAAACGAACTGTTTGAAGCGCGTAAAGATTATCTCGATGCCGAATATGACGAAATTCTTTCTGAATATCGCATCCTTAACGCGACAGGTAGACTACTGGAATCACTTCGTGTGACTCGCCCCGATGTCTGGAAAGGTGAGCGCGAATACGAAGGGGGAGTGAAATAATGAAAGCTTTACTGATTATTATAAGCCTTGCCTTACTTGGCGGTTGTGGTTCTCGTGACATAGTCACCATGGACAGTCCGACCAATCAGGTATTCGATCTTAACGACAATGATAAAGACGGTGTAATCGTAGCGCGTGAGCGTTGCAACGATACTGTCTTAGGCGCCACCATAGACAACTATGGTTGCGGTAAAATTAAACCCATCAATGAACGTCAAGAACTTAAGATATTGTTTGCCAATGACTCTTTCTATATTGATCCCCAATATTATGATCAAGTAGAAATGGTAGCGACTTTCATGAGACAGTACCCTAGTACTAAGGTCACCATCGAAGGTCACTGCAGTAAAACGGGTAGCTATGAGCATAACCTGACGTTATCACAAAACAGAGCTAACGCGGTGACCTCACTGCTTTCTGAACGTTTTGGTATCGACACCGATCGTCTGACAGCCATTGGTTATAGCTACGACAGACCCGTAGATCCAACTCATACTCAGATGGCACATACCCGCAATCGCCGCGTAATCGCCGAAGTGACGGGTGAAGATACCAAAGCTGATATGAAGTGGCATATCTACACAGTTGATGAACAAGTAAAATAAAAAATAGTCGGAGAAGATGAAGGCAAAATTTGGCAGGCAAAAGCGCTTTCAAAGGGTCTGCCAACTTTGTGTTGTGGCAACGGCCATGGGGTTTTCTTGCCTGTACGCTTCTCCGACACAAACACTCGATGCTGGCTACATAAAATCCACACTAGAGGCTCGCTATGGTGGGCGTGCAGGCATGCGTGTAGACGCCTGGTTTAAGGTGCTGGATGAAGCGCAAGGCTTGAGTGAACAAGAGAAGATCACCAAGGTAAATAACTTTTTCAATCTGTTTAGATTTGTCGACGACATCAAGCTATGGGGTGTCAGCAACTATTGGGCAAGTCCAATGGAGTTCATCGGAGTAAATGGTGGCGATTGCGAAGATTTTTCTATCGCCAAATATTTTACCCTGCTGCAATTGGGCATTCCCGATGACAAGCTGCGTATCACTATGGTCAAAGCAACCTCTGTAAATCAATACCACATGGTATTGGCCTACTATGAGACGCCGGGCTCCATCCCCTTGGTATTGGACAACTTAGACAGACAGATAA
The DNA here is from genome assembly GCF_000773485.1 of Shewanella sp. ECSMB14101. Lineage (NCBI taxonomy): Bacteria > Pseudomonadati > Pseudomonadota > Gammaproteobacteria > Alteromonadales > Shewanellaceae > Shewanella > Shewanella sp. ECSMB14101. Next base: position 10,523 of record NZ_JSFF01000029.1, read on the forward strand.
AGCCCGCCACGCAAAGGCAAGATTTGATCCCCGTATACAGTTTTAACGGTCGACAATTGTGGCTAAACAAAGAGAAAGGTCGTGGTGTGCTGGCAGGCTCATCTGAACGCCTTGAAAAATGGAATGATCTCAAAAATAGATTAGGTGTTAAACGACTCAATATGCCTATCTTAAGATTGGAGTAGCGAAAACAATGACACTGTTTCGACAGATATACTCACTGCTTTTTGGCCTGTTTTTGGTCGTTGTCATCAGCTTGGCTTATGTGCAATTTACCGAGACACAAAGCTTTTTAACCAAGCAGATGGAGTCTGATCTCAATAACACCAGCCATAGCCTGGGGATCATGCTGGTTCCTGATCTCGAAGCGGGTGACATAGTCGGCGCCGAGACGCTGATCAACGTGATTTTTGAAGGCGGCTACTATCAACAGGTCAAATTGACCTGGCTGGTCGATGGCAAACAGCAGGTATGGGAAAACGATCTGAAAATCGAAGGTGTGCCTCAATGGTTTATCGATTTGGGATTCTTCGAGACCATCAAGCGTGAAAGCACCATCACCTCAGGTTGGATCCAGTTAGCCAAGCTAGAGATCACCGCTCATCCGGGCTTTGGTTATAACGAACTGTGGCGCACCCTAACCAACGCCATCATAGTTATCTCCATTCTGTTTTTGCTTGCCATCATGCTGGCACGTTTCGGCCTCACCTGGATACTACGCCCACTGCATGAGATCGCCGAGCACGCCTCTGAGATCGCTCAGCGCAAGTTTGGCCCAGATATGGCTATCCCCAAGACATCAGAGCTCAAGTCTGTGGTCCAAGCCTTCAATAGCATGTCTCATCAGCTCAAGCAGATCTTTAGTTCACTGGATGAAGAGGTGACCGAGTTACGTAAAAAGAACCTGGTCGATCAGGTCTCTAAACTCCCTAATCGTCAGTATATGATGGGACGCCTCAACAGCTGGCTCAGCGAACCCAACAACGGTTCCTTGATGATGGCCAAGTTCGACTGGTTAGAAGAGGTACACAGTAAGTATGGTTACCAGGTACGTGACGAAACCATACGTCTGCTATCAGAAAAGATGCAAGCGCAACTCGACGATGTCGCTCCCTCTGTCATTGCGCGTATTGCCGCCTATGAATTTGCCTTTTTGATCACCAGTGCCGAGCAGGAACAGAGCAGCAAATACCTGCACACTCTGATCAGAACCGTCAATCAGGAGATCTCAAAGGCTGGCTGTAAACCTAATGAGCAATTTGCCATAGGTATCGCCCAGCGCACCGATCACATGACGGTATCAGACATCCTGGCGCAGACGGATAACGCGCTGCAAAAGGCAATTGCCGAGAATAAGGTGTTCCACTGGTTTAAGAGCAACGAGAAACAGCTCTACACCCGCGAGCAGTGGCGTGAGCACCTGAGCAAAGCTATCACTGGCAAGAACTTCCAATTCAAGTGGCAGCCTGTCTACCTCAGTGGTAAGGAAGAGGTGGTACAGCGTGAACTCTATTGCCAATTAACGATTGGGGACAAGGAGATACACGCCGGGCAATTTATGCCTTATGTGGAGCTGCTCTCTTTAGGCTCCCTGCTAGACAGATGCCTGATAGAGACCATAGTCGATAACGGCCTGCTGGAGCGTCACTATGAACCTGTGGCCATCAACCTGACCTTTAACAGCCTCAGCGATGCCAACTTCCACCAGTGGCTGAATAAGTTCCTGCGTAATACCCCTCTGGCGCAACGTATCGTGTTTGATATCCCTGAGGCCGGTGTCTACAGTGATCCAGACGCTTGTCAGGCACTGTGTAACATCATTCGTGATAACGGTGCTCATTTTGGTATCGACCATTTCGGCCGTCAGTTTGGTTCTATGTCTTACCTGCAAAGTTTAAGGCCAAGCTACGTCAAGCTGGATCAATCCTTTGCCTATTATGATGAGAACGAGCACAACAGCGAGCTGTGCCGCGCCTTAGTCAACGTTGCCAGAGGCCTTGAGATCCAAATCATTGTCACAGGCATTCAGGAGCAGCCTCAGCTAGCGCGCTTCGAGCCGCTGAAGACTAATGCCTACATGGGATATATCTATCCGCCCACTCGCGTAGAGCTATAAAACAAAAGAGCCGCTTCATGCGGCTTTTTTATAACTAAGATAGAAGCATCATTTTGATTTAGATAAAGAAAAAGCCCTTCGATTACTCGAAGGGCTTCTCTAAAAGTGGTCGGTGATAGAGGATTCGAACCTCTGACCCTCTGGTCCCAAACCAGATGCGCTACCGGGCTGCGCTAATCACCGAAAATCTTTTTGTACTCAATACCGACTCTAATAAGAATCACTATTTTTGAAAGTGGTCGGTGATAGAGGATTCGAACCTCTGACCCTCTGGTCCCAAACCAGATGCGCTACCGGGCTGCGCTAATCACCGAAACAATGGATATTTTACGAGGTGCCGCCTCTGCTTCACGTTTACTAAATGGCCTAACGGCTACCTGAGTGACTCGTGAAGTCTACTGCAAGAAGAAGTGGGGTGACTGATGGGACTTGAACCCACGACAACCGGAATCACAATCCGGGGCTCTACCAACTGAGCTACAATCACCACTGATGTTGACTTCTTTACACTAACTTGGCTTCTTATCCAACTGGTGCACCCAGAAGGATTCGAACCCTCGGCCTCACCCTCCGGAGGGGTGCGCTCTATCCAGCTGAGCTATGGGTGCCTGCCTTGTTAGCGCCGCATATAGTATGGATTATTTTACTGCACGTCTATAGCAAACACGCTTTTTTTTACGCGTTTGCTCAAGTTTTAGCATATTTGAAGCGTTATTAAGCTGACAACGTCAAAATAATGACTTGGTGATGGTGTTTTTTTATGCTATTTATAACCATTACCCCAGATCGTAGCGAAAAATTATAACTACTTGTGATTGGCGGAACCATGTTTAGGGATAAAACAGACCAGCATCCACTTCATGAAGTTGGCCGTTTATACAAAAGGATATCTCGCTTAAAGAGCCTGGCTCGGAAGTACAAGCGATCTGAGATAATCCAGAATACCTTATTGGATATTTCCAACTTGGCTGCTCGCGTAGAGCGCGCCGAAGACTTTTACGCTGGCATTCAAACCAATCTCAACAAACTCCTCCCCGCCGACAACTTTTTTATCGCTATCGCCAACCGTGACACCAACAAGTTAGCGGTGCCCTTCTTTGTCGATGAAAAAGATCAACATCCCAGCCAGCTATATCCCAGCGAAGAGTTATCAGCCACGCTCAATAGCGGTCTCACTGGCTATGTAATGCGCACTCAAGTGCCGCTACTGTGTGATGATGACAAATTTGAACAACTGCTGGCCGCCGAAGAAATTGTCAGCCGTGGTTCTAGCTGCCACCAATGGTTAGGGGTACCGATTTTCAGTAGCGATCAGACCATAGGAGTGATCGCCGTACAGAGTTATGATCCCAATATCAGTTATGGGGAGATCGAGGTCGAGTTGATGACCTTTATCAGTCAACATATCTCTGGTGTTATTGAGCGGGTTCAATATCAACATAATCTCGAAGCAGCAATTGAGCACAGAACTAAAGAGCTCAGTGTTGCCTATGATAAGCTCAAACAGGAAGTCACCGAGCGACGCCGCGCAGAGAGCCTGCAAAAGTCATTGTTTGAGATCGCCGAGCTGTCAAACTCGACCATGGATCACAACACTTTCTATAGTGAACTGCATCGGGTGCTCAGACATCTATTGCCAGCCAACAACTGTTATATTGCTCTGTTGGAAGATAATGGCCGCGAATTACATTTTCCTTTTTACGTCTCTCAGCTAAATGTTGGCTCACCGCAAAAGCGCCCTCTTGCAGATGGACTGACCGAATTCATTCTAAAGCATAAACGTCCTCTGTTACTCGATGGCAATGATATCAAGGCCCTGATCAATGCGGGGCAGCTCTATGCTAAAGCGCCAGAGCTTAACAATGCCGAAACGATACATCATTGGATAGGCGTGCCCCTGTTCATTCAGGGAATCGTGAAGGGAGCGCTGACCATCTACAGCTTTACCCCCTCACAAACCTATCAAGAGAAAGATCTGGATCTGCTCACCTTCGTGTCGCAACACATAGCGGCGGCGATCGAGCGTAAATTATCGGCCGAGTCCATAAAGCAAAGTTACGAACAACTCGAAGAGAAAGTCGCGCAGCGTACCCGCGCCTTAGCCATGCTCAACCAAGATCTGGAAAAAGAGATCGCCCAGCGCCGTAAGGTAGAAAGGCAGCTGGTACATGATGCCAATCACGATACCCTCACAGGACTTCCCAATCGCGCCATGTTCATGGAGCGATTGGCACAGGCGGTCAAACATGTCAGACGCCACGCTAGAGACAGGTTTGCCCTGTTGTTTATCGATCTCGACCGCTTTAAGCTGATCAACGATACTCTGGGGCATCTGCAAGGCGACCGCTTCCTCATTGAGACCGCCCGCCGTCTCAACCTCTGTATCCGCAGCAACGACACCTTAGGCCGGATTGGCGGTGACGAGTTTGTCATTCTCCTCGATGGTATCAACAGCAATAGTGACGCCATCGAAGTCGCCGAGCGCATTCTGGGAGAACTGAGCGAGCCTTACCAATTGTCTAACCAGAACTTTACCTCTGGCGCCAGTATAGGTATCGCGTTTAGTGGCCAAAGCAGTGGCGACACCAGCGAGTCCTTGCTTAAGGATGCCGACGCTGCCATGTACCAGGCAAAGTCCAATGGCAAAGGCTGCTTTGTGGTCTTCGACAACAGCACGACCCATCAACAAAGCCATGACGTCACATTAGAAATCGAACTAAGAGAAGCGATTGCCAAACAGGACTTGGCGCTACAGTACTTTCCTGTCATGGCCTTGGCAGAGCAAGAGATTATTGCCTTGGAGCCCAGACTATACTGGCAGCACGAACAATTGGGGAAAATAAAGCAAGATCAGCTCAATAATATTGCCGAGCACTGCAATCTGACCAAGGAGTTAGATCTCTACCTGTTTGATCAGCTTAATGTCGATTACCCCAAACTAATGCAGCAACTCAGTGGCGATGTGCAGCTGCACATCAAGATCGCCAGCCAGCACCTCAAACATAAACATGCGGTGCGCAAACTCAAAAATCGCATTAAACAAAGTTACTTTAACGCCTCCGCCATCTGGCTCTTCTTTAGTGAAAAGGCGTTTGTTGAAGACAGTGACAGCCACATACAGGCCTTTGACATCCTAGATAAACAGGCGATAAAACTAGGTCTGTGTGCCTATGGCAGCGCCCATACCGCGCTAAATAGCCTTAGCTTCCTGCCCTTGAGTGGCCTCAAGCTAGATCCCAGCTATATCAGCCACCTCAATAATCCACAGCAAAAGAAACTGCTAAAAGCCCATCAGCTAACGGCTTCGGCGCTAGAACTGACGCTATTTGTAGAAGGCGTCAAAACCGATCTGCACAGGCAGCAGCTGGTCAGCCTCGGCTTTGCTCAGGGGCAAGGGCAAGCACTGGGCGAGTCTATCGATCCCAGCACCCTACCAGAACAGCAAACGCAAAGCGGCTGCATCTCCGCCTAAGCGATAGCGCTAGCTTGATTGCTTCTCCATAGTGAACCGTTATTTTTTCAACATATCCCGTATGTTGGCAATATTGGCGCGGCCAGATTGCACTCTTTGCTGCTCGGACTGTGGTGGTTTGCGGTTTTCCCAGATGAGATCATCCTGGGGCAATTCCATCAAGAAACGGCTCGGCTCACAACGCATCACCTCACCAAACTGTCGGCGCTCACGGCAGATCATAAACCATAGCTCCTTCTGAGCGCGGGTTATCCCCACATAGGCAAGGCGGCGCTCCTCCTCGACATTGTCTTCATCTATGCTGGTTTGATGGGGCAAGATGCGCTCCTCCACCCCAACCATGAAGACATAGGGAAACTCCAAACCTTTAGAAGCATGTAGCGTCATCAGCTGTACCTGATCTCCGGCTTCATCTTCACTGTTACGCTCCATCATGTCTCTGAGCGTAAGCCGAGTCACCACCTCTGGCAGGGTCATCCCTTCATCCAGCTCATCGCCTTCAAGCATCTCGGTTACCCAGCGATAGAGCTCGGAGATATTTTTCATCCGCATCTCGGCGGCCTTGGCACTGGTACTGGTTTCGTACAGGTAATCTTCGTAATTGATATTACGAATCAGGTGTTTTACCGCTTCTACCGGTTCGCCCCGGTTCGCAGCCTCACCGGTATCGACAATAAACTTGCCAAACTCATACAGGGCCGACATGGCCGCCGGCGGTAGATGATGATTCAACTCCGCCTGAAAAATCGCCTCAAACATGGAGATATGTTTCTCGTTGGCGTAATTACCCAGGCGCTCCAGTGTTGCTGGTCCTATGCCACGCTTTGGCAAGTTGACCACTCGCAAAAAGGCGTTGTCATCGTCCGGATTCACCACCAGACGCAGGTAGGCCATGATATCTTTAATCTCGGCGCGGCCGAAAAACGAGGTGCCACCACTTAACTTATAGGGAATACGGTTGGTCATCAGGGCACGCTCAAGCAGGCGTGATTGATGGTTACCTCGATACAAGATGGCATAGTCGCCATACTGGGTCTTGCCAACAAACTTGTGGCGAATCATCTCGGCCACCACACGCTCGGCCTCCTGCTCCTCATTAGCGGCAATCAATACCCGCAGCGGCTCGCCGTAGGCCAACTCACTAAACAGTGACTTGTCGTAAACGTGGGGGTTGTTGGCAATCAGTATGTTAGCCGCTCGCAAAATACGCTGGCTGGAGCGATAGTTCTGTTCAAGCTTAATCAGCTTAAGCCTGGGAAAGTCCTTCCCCAAGAGCACCAGGTTTTGCGGCTTAGCCCCACGCCAGGAGTAGATAGACTGGTCGTCATCTCCCACCACGGTAAAGCGAGCGCGTTCCCCCACCAGCAACTTCACCAACTCATACTGACTGGTGTTGGTATCTTGATACTCATCCACCAAGAGGTACTGGATCCGTTTCTGCCAACGTTCACGCACCTCTTGATTGTGTCTCAGTAGCAAGGTCGGCAATAAGATTAGATCGTCGAAATCCAGCGCATTATATGCCTTCATGTGCTGAGCATAACGCTGATAAAGCAGGGCAAACAGCTGAGATTGCTCATCTTTGGCCGTCTTGCGGGCACGCTCAGGGATCACCAGATCCCCTTTCCAATTGGAAATAGCCGTCATCAGCATGCGCAGCAGATCCTTGTCGCCATCGAACTCCTTTTCAGTAAGCTCTTTCAGCAGCGCCAGGGTGTCTTGGTCATCAAATAAAGAGAAACCAGGCTTAAGGCCGACCACCTTATACTCTCGCTTGATGATCTCCAGCCCCAAGGTGTGAAAGGTCGAGATCCACAAGCCTCTGGCCTCCTTGCGCCCCATCGACTGGGCCACACGCTCCTTCATCTCCCGCGCCGCCTTGTTGGTAAAGGTCACCGCCGCAATATTGCGCGCCTGATAACCGCACTTCTGTACCAGATAAGCGATTTTATTGATGATCACACGCGTCTTACCACTCCCTGCGCCAGCAAGCACCAGACAGGGACCAGAAACATAGTGAACAGCATCATTTTGACCGGGATTGAGCTTCATTGAACAAGAGTTACCAAACAAGAGAAATCATAAGATCGGCCAGGGATCATACCAGAATCTTTACCCGGGCTGAGACAAAATATTTATCCAAATACCGCCACCACTTCGAGAATCGCCTGTAACTGAGCCGGCAACACCAAGTAATCCCAACAAGCATTGCTAGCTCAAGGGCAGATCGACATTACATAAGAATGTGCGTCGCTAGGTTTTTAGTTGTCATCCTAGGCGGCTTAGGTACAATTCGAGCATATGCATTAGATGGCCAATGGCGGACAACAAAGATGATTAATCCCAAGAAGATCGAAGAAGTAGCTAAGCAACTTAGCGATAACCTCCCCAGCGGGCTTAAGCAGTTCGCCGGTGAGTTTGAAGAGAAGAGCAAACAGATACTGCAAAATCAGTTGATGAAGCTAGATCTCGTCTCTCGTGAAGAGTTTGATGTGCAGCAGCATGTCCTGCTAAAAACCCGAGAGAAACTGGAAGCTCTGCAGGCACAAGTCGACGCGCTGGAAGCCAGACTCAGACAGCAAGACGAAGTGTAACCCTTGTTCCTGGGCCTCAGCCTAAGCAGCCCCCTTTAAAAGAGCGCGAGACGCTCTTTTTTATTGCCCTTATTTGACCACAGTTGCTCATCACTCCGCCCGCCTCTATAGACTAGCTTAAGATTTAATGGCGGTACTCCCCCTGAACTGTCATTCAAGAGGGATTTTTCATGTTAACTCGCTTACCTAACGCTGGTGAGTGCTCTGACGCTCTTCTATCTACAGCGATTATTTTTGTACAAGTAGATTAGCCCAGGCAGTACTTATTATGCTATCCGCCGCAACCCCACTGCTTTCAAACTCAGCCTATATTGCCAGTATCGTCGCCAGCGAAGCATCCTGCTCGGCTCTCGCTTAATCACACTCGAGATACTAGCCTAGCCCAACACCCTGCTTATAGGTTAGCCTAGTGCTTTTGAGGGGGGAAATTGATGCCAAAGACTCCATTGTTCAAACTACTGCTTCTTTGGGGCGGTTTAACTTTGATTCCCGCCGCCGTTTACCTTAGCGGCCTGACAATGTTTCCTCTACTGGATCTCAGCTCTTTTAGGGCACAAGTAGCCTATGGTCTCACCAGTTCGGGGACGTCTCCCTATGGCATCTTGACCGTTTTAGCCTTGCTCCTGCTCTGCTTCTTACGCCTGCGTGGCCGATACTTCGCACCGCTGGTATTAAGCGTCTCTCTGGCCATGGGACTCAGCTTAGGGCTAAATCATTTTCTAAAGCCTCACTTCGCTGAAGCCAGACCCAATGTGCAATTTCTGGCGGAAACCCAAGGGTTGGCTATATTCTGATGCAACCAGGGGCCAGCGAAGGGCTGAAGGTTTTGCTACTGCCAAACTTTGACAACATTTGGGAACCGCAAGTACTGATCGGTGCCCTGGGGCAAACCTTCTTCTCGCTAACCGTGGGAACAGGTGCCATGATGGTCTACGGCGCCTACTTGAATCAGCAAGAAAATGTGGCCAAGCTGACCGCTTATGTCACCCTAACCGATACCAGCGTGGCCTTTCTTGCAGCCTTGATGATCATCCCCGCCATGTATGTGGCACACCACAATGGGGTCGAGATCTTCGCCGCAGACGGTAGCCTGCTAAATGCCGACACCCTGGTATTTACCGTATTACCGGCGCTTTTCGACAGTTTGGGCGGTAACTTAGGGCAGATTATTGCGATTATCTTCTTCATTTTGATGACCATAGCAGGGCTAACATCGGCTATCTCTATCGTTGAAGTGCCCACCAGCTATATGGTGGAGAAAACCAAGATCAATCGTCACCGCGCCACCTACCTAGTCGGTACCGTCATCGCCCTGCTGGCAACAATTATGGTGTTTAATTTTGATGCCCTATTTGGGTTGGTGATCACCTTGACCACGGAGCGAGCGCAACCTTTCATTGCACTGGGTATCGCCTTGTATACCGGCTGGGTATGGCACAGAAACAGTCTGCTCAGCTCCATTGCTGCCCAAGAAGGCGCTAACCTAAAAGGATTCTTTTGGCGCATCTGGCCTATCTACGTTAAATATGTCTGTCCAGTGCTGATCCTGGCCATCATATTGCAGCTATTAACCGCCTAAAAATAGGGGCAAGGATACCGCCTGAACCTGATTTCCAGACAGATGTCGGGGGTGATTTAATTCGCCCTCGTCATAAGCCATTGCTAAGGGGCTGCTTGTCACTCCAACGACTTGTATTTAACGCTGAGCAGGCGTATATTTTTTAGCCAGACCTAGCATTATTTGTTGGCAAAGACAGGCAGATCTTACTGACATAAATGAATATTTCATGACAGCACAAGGGGTGAAATAGCATCATCTATGCAGAACTGATACTGTGCTAGTCAGAGACTGTTAAAGAGGGTTGTCTAACAGTCACCCTCACCACTTTAGTTTAAAGTTGGCAGCAAGGATGTCTATAAAGGGAGCTTATATGTGCAGCCCAATACACAGAAACTTAATCTTACAGAGTCGTCCCCCAACTCTCCCATTCATAAAGAAACGAAAGACCACCCACGCATGGCGGTGCTCTTTTTAAAGCGAGCACACCAAACATTACCTATTATGTTTTAGGGCAGCAGAGAGATTTCTATATCTCGCTCTTTAGCAAGTAAAACTGACCACGACAGATAGGCAGCGTCTTTGCTTATCTCACAAGGAAATGCACTCATGAAGAGAATAGTTGGCTTATTGGCCTCGTTAACACTAGTTTTCAGTAGTAATGCGCTTTTCGCGGAAGAAACGAGTAACGTGACTTTATTTACTAACGTCAATGTATTCGATGGCGTTAACGAAAAGCTCATTCAAAATGCGAATGTTGTCGTAACAGGGAATTTAATCACTGAAGTCTCTACCGAGCCTCTCGCCGTTGCAGGCGGAAAGGTCATCGATGGTGGCGGCCGCACCATGATCCCCGGCTTGATTGACGCCCATTGGCACACCACTTACTGCTGTACTGCCCAAAGTACGGTCATTACCGGTGATATCCTGGAAATCGCCATTCGCGGCGCACTCGGTTCCGAAGAGACTTTGCTCAGGGGATTCACCACGGTACGTGATGTGGGTGGCAATCCGTTCTCAACTAAGAAATTAATCGATGCGGGTGAGCTGATCGGGCCCAGAATCTTTCCTTCTGGCCCTCCAATCACACAAACCGGCGGGCATCTTGACTATCGCCCCTACCAAGCGGTCCCCCTCAAATCCCGCTGACTCACTCTGGTATTGGTAAAAAAAATGCAATGATGCTGCAGGCAGACGGCGTACCAGAAGTCATACTGCGCACCCGCGAAGTGATGCGTATGGGCGCCAGCCAGATCAAAATCGCCGCTGGCGGAGGAGTGTCTTCCCTCTATGACCCCCTGGACGTACGACAATACACCAAGGCAGAACTTGAAGCCTTCGTCGAAGTGGCTGAAACCTATAACACCTATGTACTTGCACATATCTTCACCGATGAAGCCGCGCAGATAGCGGTCGAAGCAGGCGTCAAGTCAATTGAACACGGCAACTTGCTCAGTGAAAAAACCTTGAAGCTGATGAAGAAAAAAGGCGCTTGGCTGTCAGTTCAACCCATTATCAACGATGATGATGCCATTAAATTTGATAACCCCGTCAGCACCAAGAAGTTTATAGAAGTCACTGAGGGAACTAATCGTGTCATCGAACTCGCTAAAAAGTTAGGGGTTAAAATGGCCTGGGGCACTGACATGCTTTTCGATAAAGAATTAGCGCGCAAGCAAGGCACTTTTGTCGCCAAGATGAAGCGCTGGTTTACTCCTTACGAGATCATGAAGATGGTAACCTCGAATAACGCGGAGTTACTCACTCTAGCCGGTCCACGCACTCCCTATAGACAAGGGGTTCTCGGCGAGGTGCGTAAGGGCGCCTATGCCGACCTGATCTTAGTCAATGGTAACCCACTGAAGGATATTGACCTTATTAGCGATGCCGCCACTAATTTCGACCTGATCATGAAAGATGGGAAAATCTTTAAAAATAAGCTGGACTAAATCGGCAGCAGCGACACAAGACTTGCGAAAGCAAAACTCGTGAAGCCAAAGATAGTACTCCACAACAGCCTGGTTATAGCAATATGACTAGGCTTTTCTTTAACCTTTGAACTCAAGACAATAGCCAAGTAACCCGGCTTAGGTGTACTGCTTGATGATCATCTCGACCACAGTTTGGGTGATCTCATCGAGCTTAACTTGGCTAGGCAGTGGCTCACCTTGGATCAACTGTGGCCAGAAACAAAACGCCTTGATCACTGCGGTAAACTGAATAACTAATACTTCGCTATTCGCAGCCTTGAGCGCCCCTGCAGCAATCGCCTGATTAAACCAGCCCGCCAAGGGAGACTCCTGCTTTGTGAATTCTGACATGGCACCCTGAATCAATTCAGGCTTATGAATTGCCTCGGCAATAATCACCCTAGACGTATCAATAAAACCTTTGGCACTGAGCAGCTTAATTTCATGCTGCACTAATTGTGTCAACTGCACGGCCAAATCTTCATCGGCGCGATAAGGAACAACCTCGAACGCACACAGCATCGCCATCATCTCAAGCATGATGGCACTAAATAACGCTTCTTTGCTGGGAAAGTGATTGTACACAGTGCGCTTTGATACATCGGCACGTTTGGCGATCTCGTCCATACTCGCCAGACTAAATCCCTTGTTTTGAAACTCAACACTGGCCGCGTCGACAATGGCGGCGCGTTTAAGCTCTGAGCGAGTTAACTTTTTAAACCAAGTCTACATAAACTACACTAGCAAGTTTATATTTACTGGTGCTTATCAAACTTAACGACCTCATTGCGTTTTGCATCATCATTGAAGATGTTTTCAATCGCAAGCATACTTAGCGCGGCCGCGATCCTTTATTGGTAAACTCTGACTAAGCCGCTGATTTTCCACCAGCCCTCTGCTCGCATCAGTTAATATAAATCGATAAAAAAGGCGCCCAATTTGGCGCCTTTTGGCTGACTTTCGATTGACTTGCTATTCGTGGAAATCGACTTTTACCTTCTTCGCATCTCGTTGCAACTCGGCAGGTTTAGGTACATGAATGGCGAGCACACCCTTCTTATACTTCGCCGTGATCTTATCGGCATCGATATTGAAGCCTAATGGGATCTGCCGTTGGAAAGATCCAAATGAGCGCTCTCTCAAGTGGTAGCCTTTTTCATCTTTCTCCTGCTCATGACGCTTCTCACCGCTGATGGTGAGATAGTTACCGCGAATGTCGACATCGATATCCTTCTCTTCCATATCAGGCAGTTCTGCCTTGATTTCGACATATTCGGCACACTCTTTAACATCGATGGCAGGCATGACGCCTAGCTCGGCACGTGCATTAGGCCAAGTCGTTAACCAATCTTTAGCAAAATCATCGAATACGTTGTCTAGCCGCGAATGCAGAGCGGTTCGCGGATCATCTTTATGAAAGATGGAGGGGAAGAAAGATCGCATAACAAGCTCCTTTGTCGGCTGAATCTCCATAGCGAGAGATTCAGAGGATTTACAAACAGCCCAAAGCGTAAGCCCTCTGGGCTCCCATACCTTAATTTTAGTTGTTAGCCCGCACTTTTCACGGGCAACTAAGCATTGTTTGCAGGTCAATTAATCCAGATCAAAACAGCTTTAAAAAGTGACTTTCACCCCGCCGATTAGGCACAAAATATGCGCTAAACGCCAGTCTAAAACGCGAAGAGCACTAATCAGTGTAAAACTATGAATAACAATGATTTAAAGCTACCAAACTCTGATATCTGACGATTGATGCATGCCACTCAACATGAGACAAAGCTGAGGTTCAAGACCTTGTTAAAAACCGCTTTTCGCTAGCCAACAAAAAGGGGGCTAAAGCCCCCTTTAATTCAATTGAGTCCGTAGCTAACGCAGCACTTCCTGCAACGCCCTCAAGCAAAGGGCGACATTTTCACGCCGCGCGCCAAACCCCATCAAACCGATGCGCCAGGCTTTGCCTGCCAGCGCGCCTAATCCAGCGCCTATCTCTAGGTTATACTCCTCAAGCAATTGCTTACGCACCGCGCCATCGTCTACCCCCTCAGGAATATAAACCGCGTTAAGCTGTGGCAGGCGCGAGCCTTCCTCGACCACGAACTTAAGGCCTAAGTTTTCTAAGCCGTCACGCAGTAAGCCATGCATAGCTTTATGGCGCGCCCAGGCATTTTCCAGCCCTTCTTCGGCAAGCAGACGCAGCGACTCATGTAGCGCATATAAGGCATTTACAGGCGCCGTATGATGATAGCTACGCTTGCCACCAGCCCCCTGTTCGCCACTCCAGTAGCCCATGACCAGGCTCTGATCTAAAAACCAGCTCTGCACCGGCGTCTTACGCGCCTTCAGCTTTTCTACCGCCGCCGGCGAGAATGACACTGGCGACAAGCCTGGCACACAGGAGAGGCACTTTTGACTGCCCGAATAGATAGCATCTATGCCCCACTCATCGACCCTAAGCTCGACACCGCCAAGAGAAGTCACTGCATCGACAATCGACAGGCAGTTGTGGGCCTTGGCCAACTGACACAGGCCCTTAGCATCCGACAGCGCCCCGGTTGAGGTTTCAGCATGGACGAAGGCAAGAAACTTGGCATCGGGATGGGCCTTAAGCGCCGCCTCGACATCGCTCAGTGATACCGGTGTGCCCCACTCATTATCCACCACCACCGCCGTGGCACCGACGCGCTCAACATTCTGGCGCATACGCTCGCCAAATACGCCGTTACGGCAGACAATCACCTTCTCACCCGGCTCAACCAGATTAACAAAACAGGTTTCCATACCTGCACTGCCAGGGGCTGAAACCGCTAAGGTCATGGCATTTTCGGTTTGAAACGCATATTGGATCAGGGATTTAAGCTCATCCATCATGCCGACAAACAAGGGATCTAAGTGGCCTATGGTTGGCCTTGCCTGCGCCGCCAGGACCTCGGGATAGACATCCGACGGGCCCGGGCCCATCAAGGTTCTACGCGGGGGATTAAAAGGGATAACTTTAGGTGCTGCTAACATCTCATGTCCTCTATCAAGCCTGAGCTTGAGAAGTAAGGGTTAAGGCTAACTGTCTGATTAATTGATGATGGAATTATGACAAATGCCATCACCACCCTACGGATGAACAGTTACTTTCGTGCCATGACTGGCATCTTATTGCTTTAAATCTGTTGCAAGATAACATAAAAAAAGGCGCCATCGCGCCCTTTAAAAGTGAAAGTTTGTCTCCGCTCGCGAAAGCGCAAGTCATTAGTCGCGATTATCCAGAAACAGCTTATAGGCAGGGCTCTGAGTCTCTTCCTGATAGACGAAACCCAGCTCGGTAAGAAACTGCTGAAAAGCAACGCTATCGCTCTCAGGCACCTCGAAACCGGCCAGCACCCGGCCATAGGCCGCACCATGATTGCGGTAATGAAACAGGCTGATGTTCCACTTACTGCGCAAGGTGGTGAGAAACTTAAACAGGGCGCCAGGATGCTCGGGAAACTCGAAGCTAAACAGACGCTCTTGCAGCGGCTCTGGCGGCAGACCGCCCACCATGTAACGCACATGCAACTTGGCGGTCTCGTCGTGAGACAGGTCCTGCACCTCAAAGCCATCGCCTTCGAGCCGCGCCACTATCTCGTCTAACTCCGCCTGACCGTGAGATAGGCGAATACCGGCAAACACCACAGCCTTTTCACGGCTAGAGAAGCGATAGTTAAACTCTGTCATGGCTCGCTTTTCCAGCAGCTCACAGAAACGCAGGAAGATCCCCGGACGCTCCGGCACCTTAACCGCTAAAATCGCTTCTTTCTGCTCACCCAATTCACAGCGCTCGGACACATAACGCAGGCTATGGAAGTTGACATTGGCACCACTGAGAATCGCCGCCACCTTCTGCCCCTTGCCCTCATCACCGATATATTTCTTCAGCCCCGCCAAAGAGAGCGCGCCCGCAGGTTCGGCAATAGCACGGGTATCTTCGAAGATATCCTTCACCGCAGCGCAGATCTCATCTGAGGTTACCGTCACCACCTGATCCACATACTCACGGGCCAGCCTGAAGGGCTCGGCGCCGATCTGCTTTACCGCAACACCATCGGCAAACAGGCCTACCTGAGACAAAATCACCCGCTCATCGGCTTCCAGTGCTGCCTTGAGGCAGGCCGAATCTTCTGGCTCGACACCAATGATCTTCACCTGGGGCATCACCGCCTTATAATAGGCTGCGATGCCTGCTATCAGGCCACCGCCGCCCACAGGCACGAACACCACCTCAAGATCTCGCTGCTGCTGCAGCATCTCTTGAGCGACTGTACCTTGGCCCGCGATCACCGCCTCATCGTCAAACGGCGCGACATAGATGCGACCTTCGTCCTTTGCAAGCTGCTGGGCGTGCTCATTGGCCATATCGAAGGACTGGCCATGCAAAACGACTGTGCCACCTAAGCGGCGCACCGCATCCACCTTAATATCCGGCGTAGTCTGAGGCATGACGATCACCGCACTCACACCCCGCGCCGAGGCCGACATGGCAACCCCCTGGGCATGGTTCCCCGCTGAGGCGCATACCACGCCACGCTGACACTCCTCCTGACTCAGCTCGGCAATACGATTATATGCACCGCGCAGCTTAAAAGAGTGCACTGGCTGCATATCTTCACGCTTGAGAAACACCTGGCACCCGAGGCGCGCCGACAGCTTATTGAGGCTGGAAAGCGGCGTCACCTTGGCGACATCATAAACCGACGACAGCAAGATCTTCTGCAGATAATAGTGTGCAAGATCCAGCTGGGACTGAGAGGCAAGAGCCAACATATTAATCCTCCAGCTTACTGACGTCGCGCACCGCGCCTTTATCGGCACTGGTGGCGAGCATGGCATAGGCTTTCAGCGCCAGCGACACGCTACGCTCACGATTAACCGGCTTCCAGGCCTGCTTACCACACGCTTCCATGGCTTGGCGACGCGTCTCAAGCTCTTCTTCGCTCACCGCCAGAGTGATTGACCTTGCGGGAATGTCGATCTCGATACGATCGCCGGTTTCCACCAATGCAATCGTGCCACCGGCCGCCGCCTCAGGCGAAACATGGCCGATAGACAAACCTGAGGTACCACCTGAGAAGCGCCCATCGGTGATAAGCGCACAAGAAGTACCCAGCCCCTTAGATTTAAGGTAACTGGTGGGATAGAGCATCTCTTGCATACCCGGGCCCCCTTTAGGGCCTTCGTAACGGATCACTACCACATCACCGGCAACGACTTCGCCGCCTAAGATACCGGCCACAGCATCGTCCTGGCTCTCATAGACCCGAGCATGACCCACGAAGGTATGGTTGGCTTCATCCACCCCGGCGGTCTTGACGATACAGCCGTCGGGAGCGATGTTGCCCGATAGCACTGCCAGGCCGCCCTCTTGGCTAAAGGCAAATTCGCGGGTGCGGATACAGCCTCCTTCGCGGTCGATATCGACACTCGGCCAACGACAACTTTGGCTAAAGGCTTGGGTCGTCGGGATCCCAGCAGGGCCCGCCGAGAAGAACTGATGCACCGCCTCATCCTGACTCTGGGCAATATCATATTTAGCCAGCACGGCCTTGAGATTCTCGCCGGCCACATGGCTGACATCTGTGTGTAACAGCCCGGCTCTGTCCAGTTCACCCAAGATACCCATCACACCACCGGCGCGATGGACATCTTCCATATGATACTTAGGGGTCGAGGGCGCCACCTTACACAGATGCGGCACTTGACGCGACAGGCGGTCGATGTCGGCCATGGTAAAGTCCACCTTGGCCTCCTGCGCCGCAGCGAGCAGGTGTAATACAGTATTAGAAGAGCCACCCATGGCGATATCCAGTGCCATGGCATTCTCAAAGGCCTTAAAGCTGGCGATATTGCGTGGCAGCGCCGATTCATCATCTTCACGGTAATAGCGATTAGCCAGCTCCATCACGCGGCGTCCAGCTTCTAAGAAGAGTTCGCGGCGATCGCTGTGGGTCGCCAACATAGAGCCATTACCCGGCAACGACAAGCCTAAGGCCTCGGTCAGGCAGTTCATCGAGTTGGCGGTAAACATGCCCGAGCAAGAACCACAGGTTGGACAGGCACTACGCTCTATCTTCTCGCTATCTTCATCTGAGATGCGATCGTCGGCCGCCGCCACCATGGCATCCACCAGATCCAGCTTGATCAATTGATCCGACAGCTTGGTCTTACCGGCCTCCATGGGGCCGCCCGAAACAAACACCACAGGGATATTGAGTCTCAGGGCCGCCATCAGCATGCCCGGAGTGATCTTGTCACAGTTAGAGATGCAGACCAGGGCATCGGCGCAGTGGGCATTGACCATATACTCGACGCTGTCGGCGATCAGCTCGCGCGAAGGCAAAGAATAAAGCATGCCGCCATGACCCATGGCGATACCATCATCTACGGCGATAGTGTTGAACTCTTTGGCAATACCGCCCGCCGCTTCGATGGCGCCGGCCACCAGCGAGCCCATATCCTTGAGGTGAACATGCCCAGGCACAAACTGAGTAAAGGAGTTGGCAATGGCGACAATTGGCTTGCCAAAATCGCTATCTTTTACGCCGGTCGCACGCCAGAGGGCACGCGCTCCTGCCATGTTGCGCCCTTGAGTACTGGTAGCTGAACGTAATTTTGCCATGACACTTTCCTTCTGTTGCATTAGGTGGCCTGGCCACCTGAGCGAAAATAGGGCCCCCGACGCCATAGGGCCATCTGGGGGGAATAACTAATCTTATCTTAAAACTTGCAGCCGGAAGGTTAAAGCCGCTCTAACCAACCCCACTTATCCTGAGTCTCGCCGTTAAACAGGCCGAAGAAGCTCGCCTGTAAGGCCTTGGTCACAGGTCCGCGTCCACCCGCCCCCACCTCGATGCGATCGACACTACGTACCGGCACAATTTCGGCGGCGGTGCCCGTCATAAAGATCTCGTCCGCCAGATAGAGAAACTCACGCGACATAGGCTCTTCGACCACCTCATAACCCTGATCTCTTGCCAGGGTGATGATAGTGTCTCGGGTGATCCCCATTAAGATAGCGGCCGTCGCTGGCGGGGTATAGAGCTTATTCTTCTTTACCACAAACAGGTTGGCACCGGCGCCTTCGCTCACCAGGCCGTTAACGTCCAGGGCAATCCCCTCGTCGAAACCGTTACGCTTGGCCTCGGTGGAGATCTGTAACGATGAAAGGTAGTTACCACCCGCCTTAGCCCCGGTAGGAATGGTATTGGGCGCCAATCGATTCCAGGAGGTCACGGCCACATCGACGCCACGCTCCATGCTGCCCTCACCTAAATAGGCCCCCCAAGGGAAGGCGGCGACCATAAGGTCGCACTCGGCATCTTTCGGCGGGGTGATGCCCATGCCCACATCGCCAAAAAACACTAGGGGGCGAATATAGGCGCTGTCGAGCTTGTTGCTCAGCACTATGTCGCGACAGGCCTGCATGGTCTGCTCGAAACTATAGGGCACAGGCATGCGATAAATCTTGGCTGAATCATACAGGCGCTGCACATGGTCGGTGAGGCGAAATCCCGCCGGGCCCTGCGGCGTGTTGTAAACACGGATCCCCTCAAACACTGAGGTGCCATAATGCAGGGCGTGTGACATCACATGCACCTTGGCATCCCCCCAAGACATGATCTCTCCATTAAACCAAATCAATTCTGCTGTTTTTGCGGCCATCTTCTCTCACCTGTCTATTTTGCGTTTAGGCGCTTGCACTATGGGCTAATTGTGTTGCGAGTTGCTCAGTGGGTAACACCTTGCACTCGGTCACGTCGATCAATTTATTCAGCTGATGGCTCAGAAGCTCCAGCGCACGTTCACTCTCGACCACCATGCCGAGCCGGGTGGTACCATTGTCACCCAGGTGCATGTCCATCTCGGTTATCTTAAATCCACGGTGACGGGTCACTCGCAGGACACGTTCTACCACCTCGGGTTGCTGGGCTAGGGTTAAGGCTAGGTTATAGATCATGTCTGCTTCTCCATTTCATCCATCATGTCGCGGTTACTGGCACCGGGCGGCACCAAAGGCCAAACGTTGTGGGCCTCATCGATCCTTACATGCAGTAAGAATGGCCCCTTTGCGTCAAGCATCTCATCGAGTGCCGACTCCACCTCACCCGCCTGAGTGATAGTGCGTCCGGGAATATCGAAGGCCGAGGCCATGGTGACAAAGTCGGGGTTGTCGGAAAGATCGGTCTCGCAGAAACGCTCTTCAAAAAATAGCTGTTGCCACTGCTTCACCATTCCCAGTTTCTGGTTATCGATCAGCAGGATCTTAAGCGGGATCTGACGTCGCTTGATGGTGGTCAGCTCCTGCACATTCATCATGAAAGAACCATCGCCTGAGACGGCCACCACACAAGCATCGGGCCGGGCGACCTTAGCGCCGATAGCAGCTGGCAGACCAAAGCCCATGGTGCCCAAACCTGCGCTGGAGAGGTGATCTTCCGGGCGTCTGAACCACATATGCTGGGCGACCCACATCTGATGTTGGCCCACATCACAAGCCACCACGCTATCCTCGGGCAATTTCCCCGCCAGACAATTAAGCAGCTTAGGGGCGAAGATCAGCTCGCCAGGTCTGTCGTAGCACCATTGATGCTGAGCTTTCAATGCGGCCACCTCGGTAAGCCATGACGCGATCTCAAGTGGCTGCGCCAACGCAGGCAAAATCTCACGCAGGTCCCCTGCGATAGCCACATCCGGGCGTCTAAGTTTACCCAACTCGGCGATATCGATATCCAGATGCACTACCTTGGCATGCTCGGCAAAGCTGGCCAAACGGCCGGTAACCCTGTCATCAAACCTAGCGCCCACCACCAAGAGGAGGTCGCACTCCTGCACCGCCAGGTTAGCGGCCTTACCGCCGTGCATGCCTAACATGCCAAGATAACCCGGATGGTCATGGGCTATGCTACCGAGTCCTTTAAGGGTCGCGACCGAGGGCATACCGGTTTGCTTGATAAAGTGGCGCAGTTGCTCCACTGCGCCCGCCATGCCAACACCACCACCCACGTAGAGCATGGGACGCTGCGCCTGGGCGATCAGCGCTCTGGCCGCTTCAAGCTGGCTGGGTTCAACTTCAGGCTCAGGCTGTATCGCCTGTAGCGGCGCCTTGTAATCTAGCAGGGCGATTTGGATATCTTTGGGTATGTCCACCAGCACAGGGCCGGGACGGCCAGAAGCGGCAATTTCGAAGGCGCGGTACAGTGTCGGCACTAACTCCTCGACATCAGTCACCATAAAGCTGTGCTTGGTACAAGAGAGTGACATGCCGAGCACGTCGATCTCCTGAAACGCATCGGTACCAATAACCGCGGTAGACACCTGACCCGTGATCGCTACCAAAGGCACAGAATCTAGCAGGGCATCGGCCAGTGCGGTCACTAGGTTAGTCGCGCCAGGTCCCGAGGTGGCGAAACAAACGCCAGTCTTACCGCTCGCTCTGGCATACCCCACGGCGGCAAAGGCGGCGCCCTGTTCATGACGACTGAGCAGATGTTCAACCGGCGCACCGACCAGGGCATCGTAGATAGGCATGATGGCGCCACCTGGATAACCAAATACCGTGGTCACGCCATGCGCGGCCAATGCCTTGATGACGGCGTCTGCGCCTCTGATCTTCTGCCCTTGTTCCATCTGCCCTATCCTGCGTAATTAAGTGTTTTTCTGGGTTAAGCAAGTCATGAGTGCTAAAAACAAAAAACCCCCGGTCCTTTCGGAGCGGGGGTTCTTGTTGCAATCTTGACCTGAGTTAGGTGTGTCGACGCGCCATGCGATGCCCCCGCTGTGATTTAATAATCACTACGGTAATAATCTCAATAATGAGGAGGGCAGCTTGGTTAAACATGGTGTCTTTGTATTTCCTAATCTCTGTTTGCTTAAATTCTGTATCTCGGTCGACTCAATTTAGCCGACCTTTTAATCAATACCACAAAGCCAACGAATAACACAACCAAAACCTGCAACTATCTGTTAAAAGCCTGATCACAAGCATCTTGAGCCGCGCTAGCAAGCCAATCAAGACCAGATATTTCCCCTACTCATTTGACTCTTAGGCCGACTCGATTTCATCACTTCGAAATCGATAAAACTCGGCCCAACCACTAAAAAATCGTGGATTAATGTATTGATAGTTAAGCTTCTTCTACGATGCGCTTCATCTCGGTCATATAACCACGAAGCTCGGCGCCTATATACTCTACCGCGGTGTGACGAATCGCATCGTTCACCTCGATCAAACGCAGATTATCGACACCGTTACCACTGTCTTTCAGGCCGCCACCCAGGTACTCGGGAGACATCTGGTTAACATAGTCACGCAGTAATGGCACCGCGGCGTGGTTAAACAGATAACAGCCATATTCGGCGGTATCTGAGATCACTATGTTCATCTCATACAGACGCTTACGGGCAATAGTATTGGCGATCAGCGGCGTCTCATGCAGCGACTCATAGTAGGCTGACTCCTCGACGATACCAGCCGATACCATGGTATCGAAGGCCAGTTCCACACCCGCCTTGATCATGGCAACCAGGAAGATCCCCTTATCAAAGTAGGTCTGCTCGTCGATCGCTTCATCACACTCTGGCGCATTCTCAAAGCCAGTCTCATTGGTCTCGGCGCGCCACTTCAGCAAGTTAGCGTCATCGTTGGCCCAATCTTCCATCATGGTCTTAGAGAACTCACCACTGATGATGTCGTCCATATGCTTTTCAAACAATGGCTGAAGAATCACTTTGAGCTCTTCGGCCATCTCGAATGCCTTGATCTTGGCTGGGTTAGATAGGCGATCCATCATGTGGGTGATGCCGCCATGCTTAAGCGCTTCTGTGGTGGTTTCCCAGCCTTGTTGGATCAGCTTAGCGGCATAACCTGGCTCTACACCATCGGCCACCATCTTTTCAAAACCTAGGATGGCGCCGGTTTGCAGCATGCCACACAAGATGGTTTGCTCGCCCATCAGATCTGATTTCACCTCGGCGATGAAGGAAGAGTGCAACACACCGGCGCGATCGCCGCCTGTGGCGCTAGCATAGGCCTTAGCGACTTCCAGACCGTCACCCTTAGGATCGTTCTCAGGATGCACTGCAATCAAAGTTGGCACACCGAAACCACGCTTATACTCTTCGCGCACTTCGGTACCCGGGCACTTAGGCGCCACCATGATAACTGTGATATCGGGGCGCACCTGCATCCCCTCTTCCACTATATTAAAGCCGTGAGAATAGGAAAGTACCGCGCCATGCTTCATTAGTGGCATCACGGCATTGACGGCATCAGTATGTTGCTTATCAGGCGTCAGGTTCAGCACCAGATCAGCATCAGGGATCAGCTCCTCAAAGGTGCCAACGCGGAAACCATTACCTGTGGCTTTCTGATAAGAGGCGCGCTTTTCAGCAATCGCCTGCTCACGCAGGGCAAAAGAGATATTCAGGCCCGAATCGCGCATGTTAAGACCTTGGTTAAGCCCTTGGGCACCGCAGCCTAAGATGACGATGTTCCAGCCTTTGATATAGTCGCAGCCCTGACTAAATTCACTGCGATCCATAAAACGGCACTGGCCAAGCTGCTCTAATTGTTGGCGTAAATTCAGAGAGTTAAAGTAATTAGCCATCAGATTCCCTACCTTTAAAACGAAATCGTTGAAAATGGGCTCAACCGCCTTGGCCAAGCTGTGATTGCGATCAACTATAGCCCATGTTATTTATTGCTTAAAATGATATATTCGAAACATCATGTTGCGTTTTATGCAACACAGGTATCTCCTAAAGCAAGACGAATAAGCGAGGCGGGAACATGGATATTCGTACCATCAAACTCTATCTGCACCTGAGCAATAGCCTGCATTTCGCGCGCACCGCCCAGCAGATGCATGTCAGCCCCTCAACTCTCAGTCGCGCCATGCAGCGCCTTGAAGAGGAGGTCGGTGCCAAGTTGTTCGAACGGGATAATCGCAGCGTGACGTTAACCAACGCAGGGGTCGAATATCGCCACTTCGCCGAGCAGACCCTGGACAACTGGAGCAAACTGAAACACAGACTGGATCCCAAACAGGATCTGCTGCGCGGCCGCCTCAATATCTATTGCTCGGTCACGGCAGCCTACAGTCATCTACCGGCGCTGCTGGATCGCTTTCGTAATGAACACCCCTTGGTTGAGATCGCCCTGACCACAGGGGATGCCGCCAATGCGGTGGAGATGGTGCGCCAGAATCGCGCCGACATCAGCATTGCAGCCAAGCCAGAATCACTGCCGGAATCCCTGCATTTCATAAAGATAGATAATGTGCCTTTGGCCATCATAGCCCCCACCTTCAAATGTGCCGTCCAAGAACTTTTAACCGAACCCTATATTCCCTGGGACAGGCTGCCCTTTATCCTGCCGGAACACGGCCCTGGGCGACAACGAATCGAGAATTGGTTCAAGCAGCTTGGGCTCAATGCTAATGTCTATGCCCAGGTCTCGGGCCAGGAAGCGATCGCCTCTATGGTGGCTCTGGGCTGTGGGGTGAGTATCACCCCAGAAGTGGTGATCCAAAACAGTCCGGTAAAAGACAGGATCCAACAACTGAGTTCTCCGGTGGCCATCCCACCCTTTGAGCTTGGCTGTTGCAGTAAGAAAAGCCGCGAAAACGAACCCGTGATCGCCGCCTTTGTCGAAGAACTTAACGAGGTCGCCTAACCAAAGATTGCATCAGGCGGAGCTCTGCTATACTGATTTCATCAACGTATTTTCAAGGGGTTAGCCATAGTGAAATGGGGAAGCTTAGCGAGGAACTTATGTAGCGGCCTCATCTTAATCATCTTGTCGCTGCCCACATGGGCTAAGGCTTCTGTCACTATCTGTGTCGAAAATACCGAATTTTCCCCTTTTAACTATTTCGATCGCGCCCAGAGTGTCGAGCCCCGCAGCATTGGCTACGACATAGATATATTAGATCTCGCCTTCAAAGAGACCCTATTGCAGCACAAGGTGATTGCCCTCCCCTGGAACCGCTGCCTAAAGGAGGTTAAACAAGGAGCCGTGGATGCGGCCATGAGCGCCTCACTCAATCATGAGCGCCAGCGTGATTATCTTATCTCGGCGCCATACTATTACCTCACCCCCAGCTACTACTACCTAAAGAGTGACTTTCCCCAAGGCGTGCAGGTTAAGCGTTTAGAACAGCTCAAAGAATATGGCAACGTGTGCGGCATCAAAAATTTCAACTATGACAACTTTGGTCTGAGTCCAAACTTTCATCTGTTTCAAATCCGCGAACTATCTCATTTACCAGACATGTTAACCAAGAAGCGCTGCCAGTTCTTTCTTGCCAGAAAGGAGACACTGGCAGGCACCTTGGCCATTAATAAGATGGATGAATTTGCGGCGCGCCTGGTCGGTCGTTCTACCCCTGACACTCAGCCCGAGCCTTTTTATATGTTGATCTCTAAAAACTCGCCCCACAAAGAGACCATCAAACAGCTATTTGATACCAAGGTAGATAGGCTAAACAAAGAGGGGAAACTGCAAAACTTATTGGAACACCATTTACAGCTACTTAACCAAATTAAGTAGCTGAGAAGATCGCCGCTTGATCCTACTTTATAGCCAACTTCGCCTATACTTAATAGCGACTTAACAGCCACAAGACTTTCAAGCGGTTGGCGAATCTAACGGACTTTTGATCTCACAAATAAACGTAGAGTTCCATGCCAAGGCCCGACACACTCGACGCCAATAAGCCCTGAAAGGGGGATACATGACCGCCTTTGCTATTTTTATCGTACTTCTCGGTTTGATGGGGTTGCTCGCTTCGCTCATTCCTACCTATCAGATCTGCCTGCTTAAGCCTGCGCAGTCTCAAGGCTGGAATCTGCTGCTATTGATGATAGGGTTGTTTATTCTTGGCTATATAGGTTTTCTCTGGATGCTGCTCCATCGGGAAACCGGGCCACTGGAAACCGTGGTTTCCCTGGTGTTTTCCGCCGGCGGTAGCTTTGTCTGGCTGGTGGTCAAAATGAGCAAGAAAACCATCATCAAACTGCAGGACACACTAGAGGATAAGCATTACCAAGCCTATCACGACTCTCTTACCGATCTTCCCAACCGTCACATGCTCTATGAGTCGATGGAGCAACAGATTAAGGGAAATGGTAATCCTTTTATCTTTATGATGATGGATCTCAATGACTTTAAGATGATTAACGACAATCTTGGCCACGACGCAGGCGACAAGGTGCTCGAGATCATTGCCTATCGTATCGAACGGGCTGTGCCATCAAAGGCGTTACCCGCTCGCTTAGGGGGCGATGAGTTTGCAGTGCTCCTGCCAAGCAGCGAACTGAGCCAGGCCGAACAACTGGCTAAACAGATCCAAAAAGTCGTCATTGAGGATATTCACTGCGAAGGCCATCTACTCGCCATCGGCATTAGCATAGGTATTGCTCTCTACCCACAAGATGGCGATGACAGGAAGACTCTCATGAAAAATGCCGATATCGCCATGTATCGCAGTAAACAGAACAACAGCGACTATGAGACCTTCTCTCCCATCACAGATATCCCACAGTCGCTAGATCTGCTAAGAGGCTAGTGCACTGCCTCGATACTCGGCGCTATAGGTAAGATCGCCTCGGCAGGAATGCGGGTTACCAATAGCTGATCCACCTTATAGGCATCGATATCAACCACCTCAAACTTATAGCCGCTGAAATTAACATAATCGGTGCGTTTGGGGATCTTACGCAGCATAAACATCATAAAGCCTGCGATAGTCTCGTAGTTCTGGCTCTGGGGGAAGGCCTCAATACCAAAGGCTCGCATCACGTCGGTAATGGGGGTTACGCCGTCCACCAGCCAGGAATCTTTGTCCCTGGCGATGATCTGCTCTTCACTCTCATGCAGCGACCAGGCGCCCATTACGGCGCTCTGCAGATCATTGGTGGTCACTATGCCCACCACCAACGCATACTCATTCATCACTACGGCAAAATCGGCTCTGTGATTTTTAAAATACTCCATCGACTCAGACAGGCTCAGACTATCGGGAATAATCAAACAACTATGCACCAGTGAGGTGTCCTTGAGTTCGATACTCTGACCATTGATGACCCGAATCAACAACTCCTTGGCATCAACGATTCCCTTAATCGAATCGAGCTGACCATCACACACCAAAAATTTGGTATGGGGATCTTCTGCAATCTTGCTTTTTATCACCTCTTCACCGTCCTGCAGCAGAAAATAGACCAGGCTTTCCCGCGCTGTCATGGCAGCGGTGACTGGCACTGTCTGCATCTCAAACACGTTCTCAATCATCTGCTGCTCACCCTTATCAAGCACGCCCGCTTCGGCACCAGCATCCATCACGGCATAGATATCATCGGATGTCACCTGGTCGTTACGCGCCGTGGGGATCTGCAGCACTCGAAAGATCACATTCGCCAAACCGTTAAACACCCACACCAAGGGGGTGAGTAACTTAATGCAATAAGTCATAGGACCCACCAGCACCAAGGCCACCTGCTCGGGCATCGCCATGGCAACCCGTTTAGGCATAAGATCGGCAATCAAGATAAACAGGCTGGTCACTATGATAAAGGACAAGATAAAGCTCAGCTGGCTAAGCCAAGGATCGGCGAGAAACGGCAGTAGCGCAGCCTTAATCGAAGGGGTAAAAGCCGATTCCCCCACAATACCGCCCATGATGGCAACCGCATTCAGGCCTATCTGTACCACGGTAAAGAAGCTGCCGGGGTGAGCCTGTAGCAGCAATACGCGCTGGGCCCGCTCATCCCCCTCATCAGCAATCTGACGCAGACGGATCTTTCGCGCCGCCGCCAGGGCAATTTCAGACATGGAAAAAAAACAGCTGGTGGCAATAAGCACCATAATAATCAGAATATTATCGAATAGACTCATGTTAAACCTAACCTCATTGCGGCCGACCACGGCCAAGGCGCTCCTCAAGGCTGGAGCAATGCCAAAAATAACCCTAGATGATGTAAGCAGTATGAAGACGCCGACAATTATAGTGACTTATGCCTACATAAGACGTGATTGAGATACCACCTCAAGATGCCAAAATGGCGGGAATAGCGCCGCGATAAGATACGGCTGAGAACGTGGAGCACCTTTTATCAGAAATCCTAAAATAGGCAACTAGATTTTGAGCAAAGGCGCTAAAAAAGCCTTGTGCTACACTTAGTCGAAAAAGGTTTAATAATAAAAACAAAAGGATTTGTTTATGGCCATAGCCTGCGTCACCACGCGCGCCAGTTTGGGCGTGGCAGCCCCCGAAGTCACAGTGGAAGTGCACCTCAGTAATGGGCTACCCGCCTTCAACTTAGTGGGCCTTCCCGAGACCTCGGTAAAAGAGGCCAAGGAGCGGGTGCGCAGCGCCCTAATCAACGCCGGGTTTGAGTTTCCTCAACGCAGAATAACGGTCAATCTGGCGCCAGCCGACCTCCCCAAACAGGGGGGCCGCTATGATCTGCCCATCGCCATCGGCATACTGGCCGCCTCCAAGCAAGTGCCAGACACCCACTTAAGCGATCACGAATTTATCGGTGAACTTGCCTTATCGGGCCATATACGTGCCTGCCCCGGCCTATTGCCGGCGATCATCGATGCGCGCAAACAGGACAAAACCTTAGTGCTTCCCCTGGAAAATCGCGACGATGCCGAGCTGGTGGGTTATCAGAAAAGCCATTTTGCCGCACACCTACAAGGGCTCAGCGAATACCTGCACGGACAAGGCTCACTTCCCGGCCTCAGCCAAGATCTGCACTGGATAGATTCAACTCCCAGGGCGCCAGGCAAATGCTTAAGTGATGTGATCGGCCAGTACCAGGCAAAACGCGCCCTGGAAATCGCCGCTGCTGGCAATCATAATCTGTTGTTTCTAGGGCCACCCGGCACGGGGAAAACCATGCTTGCCAGTCGCATGATGCAGTTGCTGCCGCCATTGGATTACGACGAAGCGTTAGAAGTTGCCGCCATTCATTCGGTCGCCGGGCAGAGTATCCCTAAGGAGCAATTTTACCAACGGCCTTTTCGAAGCCCTCATCACACGAGTTCAGCCATCTCACTGGTGGGCGGCGGCAGCCATCCTAAACCCGGTGAGATCTCCCTGGCCCACAGGGGCGTGTTGTTTCTCGACGAGGTGGCCGAATTTCCCCGTAAGGTGCTCGATTGCCTGCGTGAACCCATGGAGACGGGTGAAGTGGTGATCTCCCGCGCCGCCGCCAAACTGACCTTCGCCAGCCGTTTTCAGCTGATCGCCGCCATGAACCCCAGCCCCTGCGGTGACAGCGCAAACGCCAGAGCAACAAGCGATCAAATACAGCGCTATCTGTCACGGCTCTCCGGCCCCTTTATTGACCGTTTCGATCTCACCATAGAGGTACCACGCCTCCCCCAAGGCACGCTCACCACTAGCCAACAGGGCGAGCCAAGCCAGGTTGTCGCCCAAAGGGTACATCAAGCCAGGGAGCGTCAACTGTGCCGCGCAGGCGTAC
This sequence comes from Shewanella sp. ECSMB14101, assembly GCF_000773485.1. Classification (NCBI taxonomy): domain Bacteria; kingdom Pseudomonadati; phylum Pseudomonadota; class Gammaproteobacteria; order Alteromonadales; family Shewanellaceae; genus Shewanella; species Shewanella sp. ECSMB14101. The sequence continues at coordinate 39,750 of NZ_JSFF01000029.1, forward strand.
TCAACGCTGAACTCACCGGCACGCAGCTCACACAAACGGCAGGGATCAGTCAAAGGGATCTCGAGTTTCTCGAGCAGAGTGTCAATCAACTGGGGTTATCTGTTCGCAGCTATCACAGGTTGCAACGCGTCGCCCGTACCATAGCGGATCTGGAACAAAGCGAAACTGTCGCCCGCCACCATATCGCCCAGGCACTTGGCTATCGCGCCATGGATAGACTGCTTAATAGCTTGAAGAATCCCTATTAACGGAGGATTTTTTCAGCTTTTTCTGGGCTATAAAGGCAGATTGAACAGGATAACATTGAGCAAAATGGCTCAGGCGAGTAACATAGGTCTCCGAATTTTTATGGGGGCTTTAATGGGCGCAGTGTTATCACTAATAAGAGGCAGCTTGGCTTTTAGCTGTTATGTAATCAATACTCTCTTCTGGGTAATACCTATCTTATTGGTAAGTATAATAAAACTTATCCCCATCGCACCTATGCGCACCCTATGTAGTTATCTGCTGGATCACTGTGCGACCGCCTGGATCAGCGTTAATACCTTTATTGAGCGCCTGTTTCATCCGGTAGAGATTAAGATCGAAGGTGACAGCAACCTCTCCACCAAAGAGTGGTATATGGTGATTGCTAATCATCAATCATGGGTAGATATTTTGATCCTACAGCGTGTTTTCAACCACAAGATCCCCTTCTTAAAGTTCTTTCTTAAACAAGAACTTATTTTCGTTCCTGTGCTGGGACTTGCCTGGTGGGCGCTGGACTTCCCCTTTATGCGTCGATACTCAAGTGCCCAACTGCGTAAAAACCCTAAGCTCAGAGGGAAAGATATTGAGATCACCCGTAAGGCCTGCGCCAAATTTAAGACTAAACCAGTCAGCGTGATGAACTTTGTCGAAGGCACTCGCTTTCGCCCTGAAAAGCACAAGAAACAAAACTCAGAATTTAACCACCTGCTCAAGCCTAAAGCTGGTGGTATGGCTTTTGCGCTCTCGGCAATGGGCGAGCAAATCCATAAACTGGTAGATGTGACCATCTATTATCCAGACAACACACCCAGTTACTGGGACTATATCTGCGGCCGGGTCAAACAGGTCAGAGTCCACATCAAGGTGAGCGAAATCGCCCCTGAGATGCGTGGCGACTACCTCAATGATCGCGCCTACAAGATCAGTTTTCAGGAACAACTCAATCGTATCTGGCAAGAAAAGGACGCCATGTTAACGAAAATGGCGCAGCAATAACCGCAGATAAGGTGCTTTAGAACGATGCTAAATTTTTTACCCGGACCCCTCCTATTTGCGCTCAGCCTAACCCTGTTGATCATCAACACTGTGTTATGGAGCTCTTTAATCTGCGTTGGCGGCTTAATCAAACTCCTGCTGCCAATCGCCCCGCTACGAACCGGGATCACTCACCTGATGAATCGCTGTATGTGGAGCTGGGCCAGCTGCAATGGCGGCATTTTGTTTTTGATCGCCAAGATAGAGTGGGATATCGAAGGGCTTGAAGGCTTAAAGAAAGATGGTTGGTATTTGCTGATCAGCAATCACCTCAGCGGATTCGATATTGCCGCCCTCACCTATGTGCTGCGTAACAATATCCCCATGCTCAAGTTTTTCCTAAAGAAAGAGTTACTCTATGTGCCTTTCTTAGGATTAGGCTGCTGGGCATTGGATATGCCCTTTATGAATCGCACCAGCGCCAAGCAACTACGTAAAAACCCCAAACTTAAGGGGAAAGACTTAGCCACTACACGTCGTTCATGTGAAAAGTTCAAGACTATGCCCACCTCTATCATCAACTATGTTGAGGGCAGTCGCTTCACCACCGAGAAGAAGGCACGTCAACGCTCGCCGTATCGTTACCTACTGCGGCCCAAGGCCGGTGGTATCGCCTTTACCATTTCTGCCATGGGCGAGCAGTTTACCAGCCTGCTGAACGTCACCCTGGTCTACCCTGACTCGGCCGACAACACGCTATCAGAAGTGATGCACGGTAAGGTGAAACGTATTGTGGTCCGCATCGAATCTATGCCAGTGCCTGAGGTGGACGATAAGCAATATTTCAACGATGCAGAATGCCGTGCCCAGTTCCAGCGGTGGCTCAATGGTATTTGGCAGCAAAAGGATGAGCAGATCCATCAGATCTTAACCCGCTACAACTCTGACCGCCTGGTGACAAAAGAGACCGCCTCGCTGGCTGAGAGCCGCTAGCCTCATCTTGGCACGCATGATAAGCCGCCCACCCAAGGCGGCTTTTTAATACCTATTGTCGACAAAAATAGCAAAACCAAAGAAGCGCCTTTCCATAAAACAGCATAAAAAAAACAGGTATAAAGTTTGACTTAGACTTAAGTTCAACAAGCATATTGTTGACAATAATGGCTTGTAGCACTAATTTGTTTACTGACTTTATTTATGTTTGAGCCCTGAGATGCCTCTTGAATCATTAGCCTTATCCGACACTCCGCCGGCGCTCACCTTAGCCGATAAGGCACTACAGGCTATCCAGACCAGTATCATCAAGGGAGAGCTCGTCCCAGGCAGCAAGATCAATGAACAGATGCTGGCACAAAGATATGGCATCAGCCGCGGCCCGACTCGCGAAGCTTTGTTGACACTAGAGCGCCGCCGCTTGGTGGTGAGAGTGCCACATGTTGGCGCCAGAGTGGCTCAGCTGTCGATTGAGGAGCTCAACGATCTCTATCGTCTTCGCAGTGTGCTCGAAGGGATGGCTTGCGAATTAGCGGCGCAACATATTACCCCTGCGGCACTGATGCAGTTGCAAAGTCTGATGGATAATCAGGAAGAGGCCCTAGCCAAGGGAGATACCTATTTTCAACAAGATGGCGATGTGGATTTTCACTATCGCATTATACGCGCCAGTGGCAGTCGACACCTGCAGGAGACACTTATAGGTAACCTATACCATCTGCTGCGCATGTACCGCTACCAATGCACCAGCGAGACCCGGCCCACCAGGGCGATTGCCGAACACAGAAATATAGTCAATGCTATCGCCGAAGGTGACGGCGAGCTCGCCAGCCTACTAATGCGTCGTCATATCGAGCAAGGCAGGATAAACACAGAGAAACGACTCAAGGCGCTGCAAGCAGAGCAGCGTTAACCAGGTTCATGCCAGCGAATATTCGTTGACATCGACTCGAAAAGGCCTTGCCCCTCCCTTCCGGCAAGGCCTTTTCTTTTGGACGTAACACTTTGTATCATTTGAGTCATTTTGTTGTGAGTGTCATAAATTTGACTATTAACTTTAATAAAATGTTAATATAATTGCCCGCCTGAATGATTACCTTAAATGCATAGCTATGCATCAGCAGAGAATAGTAGTTTTGAACCCAGTTACGTTTATCGGTAGACTCAAGCAGTCATCATTTGCTCGCTTGGTCGCAGCTATCGCCTTTCCCCTTATGATCAGCGGTTGCCAACTCAACAGCACCCCACAAACATCACGGGATTACCTTGAGGTCACCCCAACCCAACTTAGCAAATACTGGGTAATTCAAGACAACACGCTCAATTGGCAAGACCTGCTTAATTATCAATCTAATCAGCAGCAGCTCAATATACGTTTTAGCATTAATCAGGCGGGGCAACTGGTCGATCTCGACATAGACCATGAACAGCTGGCGATGACTGCACAACAAAAAGAGCTTTTGCTGGCGAGGTTTAGCGAGCAGAGGTTTAATGCCACCGTCGATAATAAAACCGCGCAGCCGGTTAGAGTGTCCGCGACCGTAGTGTTCAATTAAAAGAGTGTTCAATTAAAAAAGGCGCCTAATAGGCGCCCTTTTTATATCAAACTCAAGAGTTAGGCGCGACGCGCTCAACCTTTTGCATCCAGCCTTCGGGGCCTTGACGCTTACCCTTTTGAATATCCGTCAGAACCTGATAAATGCGGCGAGTATGTTCACCTACCTCACCAGAGCCTACCGTTAGCACCCGACGATCTTCAAAAATATAGGAACCCACCGGCGATACCACTGCAGCGGTCCCGAAACCACCGGCTTCAATAATCTCTCCCGACTCGATATCGGCAATAAACTGCTCTAACATCACTGTCTCTTGACGCACGGTGCAACCCAGCTCCTTCTCTAACTCCATGATGGATTGAGAGGTAATGGACTTCAAAATCGTATCGGTAAACTTAGGAATGATAATGGTGCCATCTTTAAGCACGTGGAAGTGGTTCATTGCCCCCACCTCTTCTATCTGCTTGTTATTGGCATCCAGATACAACACCTGGGCCGCGCCATATTCGGCAGCCGCCTTACCGGCTTTAAGCGACGCAGCATAGTTACCCGCCGCCTTAGATGCACCCGTGCCGCCAGACACGGCGCGATGAAAACGCTCGGTGATCAACAAACGGATCGCTTTATCGAAACCATCTGCATAATAGGCGCCACTCGGGCTTAACATGACACAGAAGGTATACTGCTGACTTGGGCTTACCGACAGCCTATCTTCGGTGGCAAACACAAAGGGACGAATATAGAGACAGGCGCCCTCTTGCATGGGGAACCACAACCTATCGACATCAATTAAGGCATTAATACCGGCCAGCTGCATCGCTTCTGGCACCTCAGGAATACACAAGACCTCGCCACTACAGTTGAGGCGCTCGGCATTTTTCTTTAAGCGGAAGGAGTAGATCTCACCGTCGTCATGCATAAAGGCCTTGGCGCCTTCAAAGATTGACTGACCATAATGCAGTGCCATTGCACCGGGCGCCATCTCAAAAGGCCCGTAAGGTACAATTCTCGGATCTCGCCACTCCCCATCGCGGTAATCCATCAAAAACATATGATCAGTTCTCAGATTGCCGAAGCCCACATTGGTTTCCGGCTCAAACTGTTCTGTACGGCGTTCAGACGCAGGTTTTAAGTTATAGTTTATTTGCATTTCATACCACCTTGAAGACTGATCTAGCAGACTATGTATGACCTGCTTGAAAGTCAAGCCATAGGCGGGGTAGCAGCAAATTCTTCAACTGACTCGCAGTACAGATTTTTAGACAGAGAAGGCCTGATGCCACGGGGGTTATCTCTTCATTCCGACGAGGCTAACTCACCACAGTGATGACAATTTTGGCCCAGCCCTCGATCCTATCGAGGGCTTTTTATTGGTTCATCGCGGATAAGCGGGGACTAAA
>NZ_JSFF01000030.1:0-43702 GCF_000773485.1 Shewanella sp. ECSMB14101
TCTTGGTTAATCGGTATTAGGACGCTATAGCCCTGTAGCAACCGCGCTAAGCAGCCCCTGCTGGGCTAGATAATCCACTACCTGCTCGGCGCACTGCTGCACCGATTGCTCAGCAGTGTTGACATGCACCTCTGGCGAACCGGGCGCCTCGTAGGCTGAGTCTATGCCGGTAAAGTGCTTTATCTCCCCTGCTCGGGCCTTTTTGTAGAGCCCTTTAGGATCGCGCTGCTCACAGACATCAAGCGGCGTATCGATGAAGATCTCGATAAACTGCCCCGCGCCCAGCAGGTCACGCACCATCTTGCGATCGGCGCTAAAAGGCGAGATAAAGGCGGTTGAGACCAACAAGCCAGCATCGACAAATAACTTAGCCACTTCACCGATACGGCGAATATTCTCAACCCTGTCCTCGTCAGAAAAACCCAAGTCGCCATTAAGGCCGTGACGCACATTGTCACCGTCGAGCACATAGGTCTTACAGCCTTTGTCATGCAGCAGACGATCAACCGCATTGGCGATAGTCGACTTTCCCGACCCACTCAGACCAGTAAACCAAAGCACGGCACCTTTATGACCATTGGCCTGCGTACGCTCATCATGAGACACGCTGGCCTGGTGCCACTGGACATCGCTGGATTTCACATTTACATCGACTGTCTTATAGGGGGACATCGGCTTTCCTTAAAAATCAATTTTTACTGCTAGGCAGTGAGTTAAGACTGAGCAAACCCAGGACTAAAATGGGAAAAACACAGGCACGGCTAACAAAACAATCGCGCCATAGGCCAAACTCACAGGGACACCTACTTTCACAAAGTCAATCAGGCGATAACGCCCGGCGTTATAGACCATGAGATTAGTCTGATAACCGTAAGGGCTGATGAAGCTACCGCTCGCCGCAAAGGCCACCGTCATCACGAAGGGCAGAAAATCGACTCCAAAGCCTAAGGCGATACTGTAGGCGATGGGAAACATCAAGGCCGCCGCCGCGTTATTGGTAACAAGCTCAGTCATCAGCCAGGTGGCCAGATAGACCAACAATAGCGCCAGCATCAAATGATCGCTATCTGCGCGACTCTCTACCCAGTTTGCAACTAACTCTGCCACACCGCTATTAACCAGCGCGTGAGAGAGCAAGATGGCCGAAGCCACCACCAGCCAGATATCCACAGGGAAGCGGCGCACCACCTCATTGACATTGAGGCACTGACTGAAGATCAACACGCCCAGCAGTAATAACATGCCTTGTAGCATCTCGACCACGCCAGTGGCGGCAAGGGTCAAGGTCAACACAAAGCCGCCGATGGAGATCCAGGCTTTCTTGCCATTAATGCGGGTCTCAGGCTCAACGCCGCTAATCACGATAAAGTTCTTGCTGATGTTGTGGCGGGTAAGGAAGTCCTTACCGACCGCCAGCACTAAAAAGTCACCGGCTTTAATCTGCACCTCGCCGAGCTTACCGGAGATCTCTTCGCCATCACGTCGAATGGCCACCGCAGCGGCGTCAAACAGGGCACGAAAGCCTGCCTTCTTCATGGTCTTGCCCACCAGCACACTTTCCTGTTTCACCACCACTTCGGTGAGGTTAGTGTCGAGCAGACCATTCTTCTCGGCAAACATCTCAAGGCCTGAGAACTGACTGAGCTGCATCACCTTAGTGATATCGCCGCTGAAGATTAGTCTGTCGTCGAGTTGCAGTACCTCGGTGGGCGTGACCGGACTGATAAGGCGCCCATTTCGCACCACCTCAACTAAGAACAGCGATTCGAGATGTCTCAGACCATTATCTTCTACCGAGCGGCCGATGAGCTCTGAGCCCTCGACCACCTTGGCGTCGATGAAATAGCCTTTAGAGCAGGTCTCCTGATGGGCGATATCCGGCAGCCAGCGTGACACCAAACGCAGTACCAGGCCGCAGCCCACAACCAGCAAGGCACCTATCGCAGTAAAGGAGAAGAAAGAGAGCGACTGACCTGATGCATCAATCACCATACTGTTGACGATTAAGTTGGTCGAGGTACCGACCAGGGTCAGTGTGCCCCCCAGAATTGCCGCATAAGAAAGCGGTAGTAATAACTTACTTGCCACATGATGGGGGTTATTGCGGATCGGCGACAACAAGGTGGCCACCACAGCTGTATTGTTAAGCAAGGCAGAGCTCAGCGCCGTCATGCCAAACAGACGCAGCCAGGTGGTGCGATAACCGCTCACAATCACCTTAGAGGCGATGACCCGCAATAGCCGGGTCTTCTCCAGCGCAAAAGAGCAGAGGATCAAGAGCACCAAGGTCACCAAACCAGGGTTCGACATACTGGAGAGTAGCTGCTCTTTAGTCACCAGGTTAAACGCCACCAACACCAGCAGGGTCACGCCAAATACCAGCGCCGGCCGGTTTTGAAAGCGCACCAAGCCCGCGATAGTCGCGACAAAGATGGCGATGGTGAGATAAGCGTTAAATGTCATAGTGTCCTAATGTCATAGTGTCCTATCTTAATCCGGCAACATGCTGCTGCACTAATGCGAGCAGCATCGGTTTAGATCCGCTTATGCCTTGGAGATATCCTTAACACCCCAGTGCGGGAAATGCTTACGCACTAAGGCGTTCATCTCAAGCTCGAAGGCGGAGATCTCACGTTGCTTGCCCTTACCTGCATCGATCGCCTTGCGGATCATCCCCGCGCCCACAGTCACATTGGTGAGCCTGTCGATGATGATAAAGGCGCCCGTTGCACGATTGTCGTCGTAGGCATCAAACTGCACCGGCTCGGTGACCGAGAAGTGACAGTTGCCCATCTCGTTCAGCGCCAGTTGCTGGGTGCTATGCTGGGTCAGGTGATTGATATCCACCTTGTAATTAATGGCATCGGCATAGCCGTATACCGCCTTACTACCTAGCTTAAGCGCATACTCTCGGTCGACACACAGGGGTTCTTCGGTCATCCACACCACATCGGCCTCAAAATGAGTGGTCGAATTGGGTTTATCGTGAGGACGCACCAACATGTCACCGCGGCTGATATCTATCTCGTCGGTAAGCGTAAGGGTTACCGCCTGCCCCGCCACCGCTTTTTCCAGCTCGCCATCGAAGGTCACGATAGATTTGATGCGGCTCTCTTTGCCTGATGGCAAGGCGGCAATTGTATCGCCGACACGGATCTCGCCCGACGCCACCGTGCCGCAGAAGCCTCTAAAGTCGAGGTTTGGACGATTGACATATTGCACCTGGAAACGGAATGAGTCGCTTTTGTCCTGCTCCACAGAAACTGTATTGAGCAGTTTAATCAGCGTTGAGCCCGGGTACCAGGTCATGTTCTCGCTTTCGTTCACCACATTGTCGCCCTTAAGCGCCGAGATCGGCACGAAGCGCACGTCGGTAAAGGCGAGATCTTTGGCAAACTCTCGGTAAGCCTTCTTAATCCCCTGATAGATACCTTGGTCATAGCCGACGGCGTCCATCTTATTGATGGCAATGATCACATGCTTAATGCCCAGCTGTGAACAGATATAGCTGTGACGACGGGTCTGTACCTGCACCCCGTGACGGGCGTCGATTAAAATAATCGCCAGATCAGAGGTTGAGGCACCTGTTGCCATGTTGCGGGTATACTGCTCGTGGCCTGGGGTGTCGGCAATGATGAATTTACGCTGCTCGGTGGCAAAATAGCGGTAGGCCACATCGATAGTGATCCCCTGCTCTCGCTCTGACTGCAAACCATCAACCAGCAAGGCCAAATCGAAGGCCTCATCTGTGGTGTTAAAACGCTTGGAATCTTTCTCGATGGCCGCCATCTGATCTTCGAAGATCATCTTGCTATCGAACAACAAGCGTCCGATCAGGGTCGACTTACCATCGTCCACGCTGCCACAGGTCAAGATACGCAACATATCTTTGTTTTCGTGAAGCTTTAGGTAACCTTCGATGTCAGTCTGCAATAATGTGTTTTCAGTAGTCATGGTGTTTCTCGTATTCGTTATCTGCTGCGTACCTGGCCTATGGGCCGTCGATGCTTAAAACCTCAAAGCCTTGAGTTAGAAGTAACCTTCCATCTTCTTCTTTTCCATCGAGCCGGCGGAGTCATTATCGATCACCCGTCCTTGACGCTCTGAGGTAGTACACAACAACATCTCCTGAATAATTTCCGGCAACGTGGTTGCCTGAGACTCGACGGCGCCCGTCAGCGGATAACAGCCCAAGGTTCTAAAACGCACCATCTTATGTTCTGCGGTTTCACCGGATTCAAGCTCCATGCGATCATCGTCGACCATGATTAACGTCCCATCGCGCTTCACCACAGGACGCGGCTCGGCAAGATAAAGCGATGGGATCTCAATATTTTCCAAATAGATGTATTGCCAGATGTCCAGCTCGGTCCAGTTAGACAGCGGGAATACACGGATACTCTCGCCCTTATCGACCTTACCGTTGTAGATATTCCACAACTCTGGGCGCTGGTTTTTAGGATCCCAGCGGTGCTTGCTGTCACGAAACGAGTAGACGCGCTCCTTAGCACGAGATTTCTCTTCATCGCGGCGCGCGCCACCAAAAGCGGCATCGAAACCGTGCATATCTAGTGCCTGCTTAAGCGCTTGTGTCTTCATGATATCCGTGTGTTTGGCGCTACCATGGGTAAAGGGCGAGATATTCATCTCCAGGCCACGAGGATTCTTATGCACGATAAGGTCGAAACCATGCTGCTTAGCCATGCGATCGCGAAACTCAATCATCTCCCTGAACTTCCAGTTGGTATCGACATGTAATAAAGGAAACGGAATTTTGCCAGGATAAAATGCCTTACGCGCCAGATGCAGCAACACCGAGGAGTCTTTGCCTACGGAATATAGCATCACGGGATTCTCAAACTCTGCGGCAACTTCACGCATGATCTGAATCGATTCTGCCTCGAGTTGTTTAAGGTGGGTTTGCTGTGTCGACATATGGCTTTCCGTTTTATTCCAATGTTATCAATTTGCTATTAACCGATACGCCAACCTACTCTACATTTCATTCAACATAAAATCTAAGCATGGTTAACCAAAATTCGGCATATAACAGGATAATACCAGCACGGAGCTCTTTTAGAAGTTATAAATATTAATTTATTTATACCAAAAAGAAATAACAAGTAATCGAAGGGAAGATGGAGTGTAGTGGAGGTGGTTGCTACCTGGATGTCGAAAAAGTGAGAGCTTGAGTAGTTGAGCGTGGCGCTTGGAACGTGGAGTTTCGGTCGGCAGCCTCACTTAACCTTAAGTGATAGCGCAGTTGTTCTTTTACTCATGACGAGACTATTCCTCATTAATTGAAGCATCCTCCCTTAAACAATCCCCGCGTATTCATCCAGCCCTTTATGACCTCTTGCCGTTAAGAAGTCTAGCAGCGCTTTGGGACTACGATTCAAGATCCGCTCAATCGGAAAATCAACGGCTTGAATCAACTCGATAGCTTTCTCGAAATCACCCAAACTGAAGGCCACGTGGGAGTCTGAGCCAAGAACCAAATTGCCTCCAGCCTCTTTTACTGCCTGGGCAATCGCGGTGCAGTTTTTCAAGCTACCTTTTCGTGACGTCAAAAATGAGGAGTTGTTGATCTCAAGGGCAACATTGTGGGTTGCCGCCGCTTTGGCAACAGCTTGGATATCGATGGGATAAGCAGGATTACCCGGATGGCTAATGATGTCTACATTGCCACTTTCAATGCAATTGACTAATGCTTGAGTGTGGGCAGCTTGAGTGGATGGTGGAAAAACGGGCTCATGAAACCCGGCTAGCACGATATCTAGTTCATCAAGGTAGTCACCAAAGAAATCAATATCACCATCTTCATTTTTAATATTGGCTTCAATGCCTCTCAGCACACCGATACCGTTGATAATCCGAGGCAATACACGCATGTTGACGAAATGCCAAAAGTGGGGCGCATCAGCCATATCTGGGCCATGGTCAGTGATAGCAAACAGCTTAATGCTCTTCTCTTTTGCCACAGCTAGGTAATCATGGACCGTACTATAGGCATGGGTTGAAGCAATGGTATGGGCATGAACATCAACAAGGAACTTCATCGGCGATTCCGTTAGCATGAGGCCAGGTTAGAGAAGAATGACAATAGAGAGACTAGTCTACTCATTTCAACTGCATTACTCCATAACGCAGCACTCAGAAACCGCAGCACTCAGAATGAAACCGATTGGCCTGCTCTATCTCTTCAGCGTTCAAAAGAGTTGATGAATTAAACAATCAGTTTGTCCCAATGACTAAATAGTTAGTGCCTATTGCCATTAAAAAGACGTTGTATGTTTTTATATCTAAATAAGGATAATGAAATAATCGCTAGTAATCATTATTTAATGAACTAAGAATGCAGCTTAATTTGGCTGTTCATGCGCTGCGAAATTGAATTCGCACATGGTTAGATAGGGATCCTGCGAAATGTGATGAAAATGCTAAAGCTTCTTGATTATTACTTCTGTCTTAATTTCCATCACACCGAAAAAACATTGAACGACACCACTTTGATCGCTAGCCTTTCTTCTTCGTGCTAGCGAAGTAACTCACTGCAACAATGAATAACGTGGCTAGCGTAAATGCTACTAACGAACACAATATGAATGTTTCAGGTGACATAATGCCGCTCCCCATGTTAATCCCACTATCCATTATAACAAAAGCCGCCTACTTTCGGAATCGCATAACATCTTTGACTGGCAACAAGCAAGGCCCATCCGCTGGGACGACGCTATAGTAATGCTCTTTTATCTTGTTACTCCTACACATCTATATGCTTAGGCGTAAATTCGAGTTTATCAGATCAAGCGTAAAACCCCACACTTCTAGGGCGGGGATGAAAGCGCCGCTAACTTTGCTGCTCTTCAATGTACTTACGCACGATTTCGATAGGCGCGCCGCCACAACTACCAGCGAATATAGCTCGCAGACCATAGTGCGCCATTAAAGTATCTGTTTTGGATTTCGGGATGGTGGAGTTTTAGCTTTCGGCTACCCACTCCTTTCAGGCTATTACCAACTTGGATAACGCTACTTTTGGCGGGTATTCAACAAGTAAATGGACATGATCACCATCACCATTAAACTCAACAAGCTTCGCCTCAAAATCCCGACAAACGCTACTGAAAATACCACAGAGAGTGTCGTGCATGTAAGGCTCAATGACATTGCGCCGATACTTTGTCACAAACACCAAGTGTGCGTGCAAATTTGATACACAGTAATCCATTTGTTGTTAGCTCTTCGCTCTAGTCCCCTTTCTGTCATTTCGGGTGATTACCTATCAAAATCACTGACTTTTCATCATACAACCCCCATTCAACAAAAAAACGATAAAAATTTCAGCTGTAAATCATTGTTTTATCATTATAAAAAATAGCGTGCTCATTTTAGTCATTGAACTGTGATGTGTTCTTTTTATTTGAGCGTAATGTTTCTTCACGCAGACGATCGAAAGCACAGAGTCGATCAGACATTTATTGTTTAAGTTAGAGAAGTTGAGAAACCTGATGGGAAGATTACAAGCGAACGCTAAGCAGAATAGAAAGCTAAATGCGGGTGGTGTCATGCTAGACCGACTCAGCACTAACACAGCTCTCATTAAAGTATTTCACCAAGCGAACAAACTGAGTCAATCTACAAAATCAGCCGAATTATTAGTTGTCTTTTTATATCTTTGGCTTACACAAAAGCTAGATGATTTTTTAAAGCTTGATGATGAAGAAATAGCTACAGCAGATAGCATCCCAGATTGCTATAGAGTCAGAAGCAGTGATGAATGCAAAGCACATCGATTCAAAAATCAGAAATTTGAGGATGGAAAGTCCTGGACATATTATGCACGTGAAATCACCACTAAAGATGGCAATACAATATTCGAATGGCAGCCGATCCCGAACAGTTTAATTCATATTTTTAAACCATTCGTTAGCAGTCAAAACTATGACAAAGCGTGGTTAACTGAAGTTGAAAAACAGCAGTTGTTCAATCTAATTCACCAAAAATGGCGTAAACCCGCAGAGATTGAACACTTTCCGTCAGTAAAAAAACAGCAGTTTCTTCAGTACATTACTCTCTGTATTCGTGTTGATAACGAACTGTCGAGTTTAACGAAATCGCTTTTACTCCCGGCCAATAAGCTACATCATCGACATGCTGCGGCTTACTTGCAAAAAAATAGTGAACAAGTTCGAGCAGAAATATTTCACGGGCAAGATCGTTATCTCAGCCGATTATTTACTTTCGCAAATGACCTGGGATTGAGCAAACTACTGACTTTGAGATTCTCATCGAGCGCTAAAGCAAGCAAGACTAAACTCCCCGATATTTCTCTGCTTAACGATAACGCAAGAAGAAATATTCCCGCAGATATTACAAACTCAAGGGTCGGTGTGAGTTTTCATAATAAGTTGATCGGTGAAGAACTAGAAAAACATATCGATGAGTCAATAAAATACGGTAGTGAGAGAATCTTGCCAGAAAGCGAAATTGTTGCAATATTTCGCAATCTTCACGACGAAATAATTTCATCTAAGCCAACTAGAAAAATAAATGATTCAGCATTAATCGATTATCACAATCTGTGCGCTAATCATGTCGCACTGCTATTTATATTGCTCACAGGTACACGTCCGACACATGCGGTCTCTATCAATAAACAATCACATTATGATTATTGTCGAGCAACTATTAAAGATAAAGGGGTCATACGTGAAACTACAATTTGTGATTATCTCAGACAACAAATTCTTTATTATTTGACGCTTCAGCAAAAGCTCATTTCTCAACTCAAACTATCAAGCGTACTCCCTTGGAGCTGGCATCTATACGATGAAAGCGGTCAAGCAGTAGCGATAACAGCAAAATCACTTCGACAGTTTTTACATCAGCGAGCCCCAGGTGTCGTCCCGTATGTGTTACGTCATCAGTTTGCACAAAGTGCAGCTACAAGCATCATTCCAAAGCTCACGACGCATCAAATCGACCGTCTAATGGGTCACTCAGAATACGGTGAACGGCTCGGCAGTGATCATGTATTTCCAGCGAGCAGAGAACAACAAGCCTTATTTTTAAACAGCTTGCCGACACGATATGGTCTGAAGGAGTTGAAATATGTCTAATATATTCAACCAATTAAAAGCTAACGAAATATACGAATTTCATCAACGTCATGACTCATCTGATGCAGATATAGAATCGGTCAAATGGGTGATCAAAAACTGGCCGGAAACAGCAGTCAATGCAACTGCACTTATCATTTCTGATGAAAAAGTTGCTAATATATCAGCAACTCAGAAACGTGAGTTCACGATTCAAGATTTACAAGCGATAAACAAAGTTATTCGCATTGTTCCTACAGGAAAGCAAAGACAATACAAAAATGCTTTAGAAGCAATAGTTACTTATCTTAAAGAAATATTACAATGGCAGATCCCGCAAGTAGAAAAGCTCCCGTGGCCAGATCCTGATTTAGTCTGGTATCAACGCATCACAGCTAATGCAAATGATGCATATAAACTACACACTGAATATGAAAAATACAAAGCTCAGTTCTTTAAACAACGATTTGAAATAACTGCTGAATTCGTTGCATTAGCTATTTCGCTTGAAATTGCGCCGCTATCGATTGTCCATCTTATTAACATTATTAATGATAAAGACAGCATCCAGCAGATTGAAGCTCAGATCTACTTAAATGTTAAGCATCTCGTGAAACAGCCAAATAACGAGCAACAACAATCAAGTCGTTATCACCTACCATTATTTGTTTATCAATTGCTCTCTGAGTATCAATCATACTCACATAAACAACAAACTGAAAAGCGGCTACTTAAATCACTAACAAATTTATTAACTTCATTTGAAATATCAAGTAATTCAAGCCGCCTTAATCAACATCTTTTTCAAGCAGTGTGGCACTATCGCGATCATATTGTTCCATCGCAACTCAAAGATATTAGTTACCCCGAGCGACACGTCGCAAATCCAATCATCTATGTTGACGATAAGACAAAGAAACAACTGCTGAGCAAAATCTATAACATTGATTATGACAAAAAGGCATTCACAGCAAGTACAAAACCTGCAGAAAATAACAAATGGCCCCATCGTAAGCTATTAAAAAGACCCGATAACATTCATTCGTTATATGAAGAAACACGTTGGCCGCTAGATAATATTTTGCCGACAATGCTCTATCGATACACGCTAGAGCGCATTGTGTACGGCGGAGTAAGAAAATCTAATCTAGCAGACAGCACAATCGAGAAGTATTGCAATATTCAATCGAAATTTGCTGAAAGACTTAGCTATGACCGAGCTATCGATCAGGAGCAGCTTCAACTCTGGGCCCATACCATTTATAACAGTTTAGAGACTGAAACAGAGCAACTCATCATGCTCTATTTTTTTCGCTTCATGCGCCAGCAATCAATCACAGATCATTTAAATTTAAGCGAGTTTGAGTCACCTTTATGCCCGCCAAGTGTCGATCCGTTTCGCATTTCGCTTGAACAACTGCATGAAATCGTCTCAGCATTACTCACACAAAAAAATGGGCATCTATTACAACGTCTCTTTTGTGCTGTAGCTGTTATTGTTTGTTATTTTGCAATGCTACGCCGCAGCGAGCTACTGCATCTACGTTTAAAAGATGTATTTGTTGATCCATCGAATCCAAATCTATTTCGGCTATACCTCGGCAAAACTAAAAGTGGGCATTCGCGTGTTGTATATACAGTCATCCCCGAAGAATTTGCTGTTCTCGTCAGAATTATCATTAAAAACAAAGCGCTTTGTGAACCCTATGAACCGCTGATCGGTTTCACTGATGAGCCAAACTACTCACGTCAGCTGCATTATTTACTACCGGTAACAAAGGCTATAAAGGCTATTTGCGGCTCCAGCGCGAGATTTCATCACCTTAGGCATAGCGGTATTCATCTGTTTACGTTGCAAGCTTTTCATCTTGCATATGAACAACCCGCTCGACAGACCACCAATAGTGCGCATTTACAACGCTTACTCGATGAAGAGGCGCTTACAGCTCGGTTCGAATACTGGCTAGAAGAACAACCCTTCACTCTTCGCAATGATGCCATTTTGATAGATGAAATTATTCGCCAAATAGGACATGAAAATTACGCGACAACGCGCTGGTCCTATTTACACGACATTGACTGGTTATACCCATTTTATCGAGCTGGCAACGGCGAGCTGCAGCCGAGAAAGTTCTCTCATAGCGAACTTCGTTATTTACTCGGATTAGCAAATGACTCAAATGATCTCTCACGTCAACTTGCTTTGATCAGTGAAGTTTACAAAGCAAAAGATACTCAACAGAAACGCGATGAGCAAATAATACTTACTGAATCAACATTACGACAGCATCTATTTAAAACAGCAAAAAGTAGCGCAATTCAGCACTGCGACATCAATACAAATCTATCATCATTTACACAAGATACGATCAAATATTATCAGCAATGGCTTGGCTACATTGAAAAATTTCCATTCGATTTTTTACGCTATCTCTTTCTCGAAATGCGTAAAGCTAAAGAAGTCAACTGGCCGCTCTTAAGTCAAATTTGGCATTACTCAGGTAAACATCAGTATTCAGAGATAAACAAAACACAAATCACTGCACTACGCAATTTGCCTGAGATCCAACTAAGCAATGAGACCCAAACTGCTTTGACAATTACGTTAGCGTGTAATGTTAAAAATGCACGACATTTCACGGCGGTGTTTCGACAGCAACAATGGAAATGGCTAACGCCAAGCTTTTCCCTAACTGTAAATCGAAAAACAAAAGTCGACCGTTTAGTTAGCAGTCTGAAACAGCATTTTGCTAGATCAACTGAATCAATCTCAGTGCACAGACAACCACTCGGCCAAAGTGCATTGACGATCACTCTCACACCAAAACTACGCGAAACAAAACTCAATCCACACAAACGGCATACAGGCTTAACTGATCTGCGGTTTGTTATTCAACAAACACAGCATTATCTAACACACTTTCAAAAAAAGTAGGAATACTATTATGGCAAAACTAATTATACCTTCAGATAAATCCCCTCTATTTCTCAGTATGATAAATGCGCTAGACAAGCGTCACGCTGATGCTTGTATCAGCGTATTTATTGACAAAGATAACAATCAAGTGACACTTATCGGTGGTGCGCCAGGAGAATATGCGCAAATCGATATCGAATTGGATAAAGGTCACGGTCTAAAAACCGATGAGTTTTCAATTCATCTTGATTTTTTCATGTGTATGAAAGAACAAAAACAAGAGTTTCATGCGTTATCAAGTCAACACATTTTTCAACTCAACTTTAAAAGCGGAAAATACAATAATATCGAGTATTGCTTATTACTCAAAGAAGACAAAAAATTCGATGAATCGATTCATTTTCCGATGTCGCGGTTTGATTTAGATCCTACTTATAAAAAGCATATTGAATATCGTAAAGCAAATACACAACGTGCTTATCATGAGATTAACAAGCGATCGATAGTCGGCATTATCAGCTCAGCAAATGCACTGATACCTTACGATTTCCTCGAATATACAAAAGGTTCTAAAGAGGTCCGCTATCAAAAAAACGGTGAGGTCACAACCAAGCTATTACCAGATAACATTAACTTACCATGCTCTTTACCATTAACCGAAGCTGCAGCTAAAACACTAACAAGTCTTTATAATAGTTCTGGCACTGGCAAAGTTGAATTTAGCTTAGAAGGTGAGCTACTCACGTTTAAAACGAATCAACACATTCAAAGTGTAAATCTCATAGGTCTTGAATCATTTAGAAAGAAAGCACTTAATAATGAGTCATTACTCTTTGAATTTTCATCAAATATGTTTGATTTCAAACAACTAAATCGCATGATCTTAAAAGAGACTAGCGTCAGAGCAATTAATACAGCGATGTTATTATTTACTGACAATAGACTATTCGCATGTATTCTGCCTGGCCGACGTGAGTTCATTCGAGAAGTTAACGCCAATCACTTTAAGAGTACTAATGCACTGTTATTTTCATATTCGCCAAGAGCACTCAACGATATACATATGAAAATTAATGAAAAAGGTGGGGATATCAGGATTACATTAACACAAAATAAAAGCGGTGAACTGAAGCTGAACTTTTATAATAAATCGGAGGATCGTCTCCCCTTCGACAGTCTTGGATTAAAATCAGAACAATCACAGTTAGCAGCTTACTTAAAATTGAAAAACGACTATCTCAATACTTACGACAGCCGTTACATCATTCAGCCATCCGGCCAAGTTGAGCTCGACTTGGATGTTCAGCAACCTACTGAAGATATCGACGTAATAGATGTATCGGTTAATAACGATAAATATGCAATGCCAGAAACTGTTGAGACAAAAGATGAATTAGAAAGAAATTGTGTTACTTCATCAAAAATTCAACCTCGGTTGCCGCAACAGCAGAGTAATAACCTCTCAAAAAACGTGACGAATAACTGTGACGAATTAGCGAAGCAAGATGAGTACGGATTCGGCGATGATTAAAGCGCCTTCAATGCTCCATCTTGCACATAAAAAGCCGAAATTGTTAATGATAAAATCATTAAATTAGGTTCAAAAAACGCTCATTGAGCGTTTTTTGTTTCATGCCCTACTCTATGTCAATGAAGACTACGTCATGCTTGCCAGTTTAGTTGAAGATACCGGTAGTAACCGTTTTATCCGTACTAAGCATATCGGATGTGACAAGCCCATGTTATACAGTATCAATCTAAGCCAGCTGACTAAGGTGAAGATCAAAGATATTACCAGTGCTGACCACATGAAAATCGCGGCACTTGTGAATGGTCAAGGTGATCTAAAGCTGGTTTTTTATAACAACCGAGATAATACTGCTCCGTGTCAAAGTGTCACTGATATCGAATACGCCTCCCCCCAAATGGATCTGGTACAGCAATCAAAAAACAAGTTAGAAATAAAGTTAAAACAGAAAGATGCAGCTGGCGATGAAGATAGCCAAAGTGATATGTTTGGCTTTGGGGATGTGTAACAATGTACTTTTTTAATCGCTTACCATATGAGCAGTGAGTGAAATAGTGCTGCGGCTAGTTCAGAAAGGACATGAACGTTCACAATCCCAAAAATATTCTGGCGCAAATAGATAGCAGCAGTCATTTCAACTGGAAATACTGCGCTTACCATGGAGGTATGAAAGATCACTAAGTCATGAAGTTCTCCGGCAACCATAGGGGGATCAGCAATCACCGTAGACTAGCGGCGATAGGGATATGAACGGTCACAGTGCCAATTAATACGGTAAAATCAGTGGGTAGCATCAACAACATTTCATTTCAAAAAATTACCAGCATAGGGCAATTAAACAGTGACACTTCACGTCTCATTCCGTAAGGCAAAGGCCAGTTGATGTTCTCTTAAATAACAAGAAAATGTAATTTTGGCGTAAGAATCACTTTCTTGTTATGGTGCGCACGCCAGAATAATAAACAACTGATTATTAAGTGGTTTTTATTTTCAGACAATGACAAGAAAATGATCGCAAAGCATCTGACTCTCTATCATGAATTCCAACTTAATGGCTTAATTACAATAACTTAAAAGATATCCACGCTCGTAATGGGAATGAATTGAAGACCATTTTCATGTTCAAGTATGCCAAAAAGATGATCTCTTATTACCAAATTTATGATCTGAAAGGGTAGTCAGTTGTTTGCATAGATAAAAGATACACGTCAACCACATATCTCGTTAAGGTTACAGGGGATATGAGCAATCACGGTGATATGGCTGTGTTAGCTATCGCAGCCCTAGATTAAGTCACTGGATCAGGGGAAGATTACCAAAGCTGTAGACGTTTTCTTGATTAGTAAATGCTAAATATAGTGGTACTGAGATCTAGCTTATTGCACCAAAATTAATGCTATCGAAGGCTATTCCACTTTTCTGTCATATGGTTATCAATACTCGTCAGTAATTGATTAGGGATCCCCAAATTTTTTGCTTCTTGAGCAAAACTTCTACTCTGTTGATAGATCTCTTCTAGCATCTCTCGTAATGGTTTATCACTTGAGTAGCCTGCGTGCCCAGCCAGTATATTGAGTGCTTGCTTTGGTGACCTGCCGTTGCCATTAAAAGATGTCATATGTTCTTTGTATGGTGAAGGGCTGTAAACAATGTCGTAAAACGGAGATAGTTGCCACTGATCATCATCGTCAGCTAAAAAGGCAAAATTTTTAGAGTGATCATCTTGGTTAACGGTAATAAAATTGAACAAAGCGCGTTTAACGAGCTTTCTCGCTTCTCCTACACCACAAAGCATTCGAGTGGCCTTAACGAGATCGACATAATCTAATGATGGCTCCCTAAAAGGGGCGTCCAATAAACCGCAAGCAGAGATCATGTGACGCTTGCCCTTAGGAGTACAATCAAATCTAGTTTGCTGTAGCCACATTCGTCCTTCCCCAGCTTCAATCAATTCAAATTTAGGTGTATCAATGCCCAGATCACTGGCCATCTGCATATAAGCGTATTCCACCAAGCTTTCTGAATGTTTTAAATCGAATTTTTCAGAGGTTAATTTCACAATCAGTTTTTCACCAATCGCATTATCGTGTGTCGAAAACTGTCCATCACTGGTTTTAGTGACATTGAGTTTAGGGCGAGCACCGCCGGAACCTGCCACATTCATAAGCTGCTCAATCAATCTCGATTCTGTGCCCTCAAACTCTTTAACCGCCTCTTGCCCTAACGTTATTAGCTCAACATCCCTAGAATCAGACTCCAGTAAATCTATCTCAGGTTCATAGGACAATGCGCCAAGGCATCGATCACCAATATAAGCCAACCGTTGTAATGCGGTGATAAGTTGTGGATTGTGACCATTTTGCCTGAAAACGCGATCCATAAGGTGTAAGCCCCACCCATCTGGAAGACTGTCACCGAACACACCATGAATACCGTAATGGGGTTGCTTCGGGGCTTTTTGCAGTGTTAGATCTGCTTTAATATTAAAGGGGGCAATTGAAGCAGAATGTTGAGCTAAATAATGCTCGTCAAACTGAAAGTAGGTGCCAGTTCTATTTTCAGCCAGTGTGCCCACAAGCGCTTTAGATCCGTCGGAGAATGTTCTATGTACTCTTAGCGGCGTCTCAAGCATTTTTTAGCACCTCTTCAATGCTGGTTGGCTGGGCAATAGATGGTTTTGTCAAAGCACGGACTTTGTTCAAATCGCCAATAGCTTCATAGAGCATCAAAAACTGCCTCAGTGAAATATTCCCCGTGCTTTCAAACTTTCTAATCGTTCCATAGGGTACGCCTGAGCGAGTTGATAACGCTTCAACCGATAACCTCTTTAGTTTTCGAGATTGACTTATAAAGTCGCGTAACTCCATTTGAACATCAAAAGCGGTATAGAGATTAAGCATAAGAGCCTGCTACAATAGTGACAATATAGCTTTATATTAAACAATAACTGCTACTATAGTAGCACAAACTGTGTTTCCATACTATTACCTCAAGTAAGTGAAGAGTTAAAGGTAGTACACCTCGAGTTCAAGCAAAAATCGAAGAGCAAGACTTAGGTCATGATGAATAATGGTAGTAATCCTGCTCAGAGGAACACACTCGCAAGAACAAGACAATTATCAACATCGAATACTTAAAAGCCAGCATCCGAACAAAGGTAGAACACCGATTTCGCATTATCAAATGTCAGTTCGGCTTCATCGAAGCACACTACCAGGGACTGATGAAAAATGACTCACTGTTAGCCTGCTATTTGCATAAATGAGTCATCGTGACTATACGGGATGGCTACAGAGTGACGCTCATCGCATGGCGTCTTTCTGTAACAAGCAGCACAAAAAGCCCCCCGAAGTTTCACCTCTTCTGTTACGGCCTGTAAGGCAATACTGAAACCATCGAAGGGTCTCCGCTTCAGCTTGTATAAAACAAAACCTACTTCTAGAGTGCTCTGAGAAAATCAGAAAAATAGTGCGGGAGAAAGCCCAAAGCGCCGACTCAATGCTTCAATGTGCTGGCGGGTTAACTTTTTCCCTTCGGCAGCATTAAGCTCCTTGCTAACATTGTTCTTAGAACCTAATTCAGGTAAATCGCTAAGGCCAAGCTTATATCGGTCTATCAACGCTTTAACCAACACGCTCCCTTTATCTAACTGGGCAATCGTACGGTTAAACTCAACAAATTCGTCGGCTTGATCTTCCCAATGTTCGATAGCCCCGCCAACAGGGTAATTGCCCCGGCATTGGCGTCATAAGCATCTATCTTCGTCCATGGTATTCAGGGCACGCTCGTAGTCCGCCTGGTTACGAATTTCAGCAAAGTAAGGGGCATCTATCAAAGCTTCTCTGATAAGTTCACACGTATGAGACGTCATCAGTTACTCCTTATTTCACCTGTATTGGTAGGTCAACACATCATATTCAGCATGAGGCATAATGTGCTTCACATACATTCGGTTATGACGAAATTAAATATAGGGTATCAGCCTTAGCTTGATTCCACCGATTTGATAACCCACCATTTATCCCAACACAGCGCTAGATGCGACTAATGTAACTTGGGCACGCTATTGATGAAAGGAGCTCTAACAGAGCACACCGAAAGCCCTTGGTACAATGACCTGATAACCAAAAGCCCAGGAACACCTGGGCTTTTGCAATTTAATGTCTTTATGGTGTTAGCCGATGCCTAACATAGCGATACTTAACCCTTATGGTTTGACCTCGCTTGACGGTGCACGCTCGGACTCATTGATTTTCATCAATATCTTATTTAACGGCCATAGAGCACATGTACGGGCTGAGTAAATGATACACACGCTTAGAATGGGAGCAACATGGTAGTACTACTTTGAATAGTTAATAGAGGGGATTGGATTACCCCTGACCTATCCTCCCAACCTAACGGCATAAAGGGAGCTCTACCCATTTGACTTTCCACACAGTTGCCGGATCTTGACTTGCCTCTATGATTGAAATCGCAATCTTTATCAACTTAAAAGGATCCTACCATGCTCAGTCTAGCCACAGTCTTTTTAGCGAACTCTCTCATGAACGGTGCTATACCACTCAACTATGAACACCGCGATTATAAATTGAAACAAGCAGAGATCTTTCTTAGAGATAGAAAAATATACGACCTATCCAACCTACCCGTTGGCGTGATAGCAAAAGAAAGCTGGGGTTATAAAAAAGAGGACCTACGCAGTGAAAGCCAAAAAGTGATAGACCAGCTTTATATCGAACAAATAAGACAAATGCCCATCAATAACTTCGACTTCTCAAAAAGCGGCTTATCTTCCAATGAGGCTGGCACCATGTACGGCAAACTGATGGGTAGGGCAGTATATGAAACCAAGTACTCCCTTAAAGTATTGGATGTGATTGCGGTATACGGTTTACCAGCGAGTGTACTGCACAAGCAAGAATAAAATCAGATGCTAGTTGACCAGCGTTTACCGCTCAGAAATGAAACGTCATCCCTTCGTTTCATTAAATTGCAGCAGCGATAGGGTCATGATTGAGGGTAAGTGGCGCTTGCTCGCTTCTATTAGGGTCTGCAAGACAGTACTGAAGTCATCGAAGGGCGTTTGCTTAAGCTTATTTTCAAGCGCTGAACTTTCGCCCCCTTTCGGTATTAGAAAGGTCATTATTAAGTGATTAATTCAAACAAAAAAAACCACTGGACAAAAAACCAGTGGTTGATATATTGGTAGCTGTCTTTTTAACCAATACTTGCAATGTGCGGACTATTGGGAAATGAGGCGTTTCAGGTTCAGTTGCGGGTTTTCATAACCCGGTTAACCTGATAAAGAAGCAGTTGGGACAGGATGGCGGCAACCACCCTGCCCCGTACCGGCTGCGACGGACTATTAAGCACCCCCAGCCGATGGCGAGATCTTAACGAATTCCATCGGATAGGGACAGATCTATTTGATGGAGACGATTATGGCTCATATTCGTATTCGCCCTAATGGGCGTATTCAGTTCGACCTACACCTCTACGGCCAACGCTTTCGTGAAGGCACCAAAATGATGGCCACCCCGAAAAACTTGGCCAGCGCTAAAGCCACCCTAAAGCAGATGAATGCTGAGATAGACTTAGGTAGCTTTCAGTACCGAGACTACTTCCCCAACAGTAAAAAGGTCGCTCTGTTTGAGCAGCTGCAACGAACGCGACATCCCGACCGTCAGTACCCTTTCTTTGATAACTACGCCAACCAATGGTTTGAACGCCAAAAGGCCAAGTGGAAGCAAAGTTATCAAGGCAGTGTTCGGACAGCGCTGACAAAATATCTCATCCCAGAGTTTGGCAATACCTTAGTCAATGAAGTCAGTCTGACTCAAATTGATTTCTTTCGTCAGAAATTACTGGATATAAAGAAGGAAGATGGTACCAGGCAACTCTCCAATCGCCGCGTGAATAACATTCTGTGGCCACTCATAGCCATTACCAGCCTGGCATCAGAAGAGTTTAAGTTTGATTACCCATTGAGGCGATACCGCTGCTTGAAAGAAGAAAAGGCAGAGTCTTACCCCATGACCATTGCCGAAGTACGCTGCTTTCTTTCTGTGGTCCCTAAACAGTGGAAAGACTATTTCATTATTCGGTTTTGGACTGGCATGCGAAGTTGTGAGGTGCATGGATTGGAATGGGAACATATCGATTTTGAGCACCGATTGATCCGTATTCGGCAAAACTGGGTCAATGGGGTGGTATGTGATGTGAAAACGCCGAAATCGCGTCGAGATCTGAAAATGTGTGACACTGTGTATGATGCATTTAAGCGGATCAAAGCCGCCAATCGCTCAGGCAATAATTTTGTGTTTACAGGGCCTTCTGGTACGCCACTGCAAACCCACTATGTCAGTCGAAAATTATGGTACCCGACATTGAAAAGTGCGGGGCTAAAAAAGCGCCGCCCCTATGAAACCCGTCATACTGCTGCAGTATTACATATCGCTGCCCTTGAAAATCCACTCTACATATCACAGCTGCTGGGCCACAGTGACACACGGTTACTGTTTGACGTCTATGCCCCTTATGTCGTTAATGCGTCTCGCAATGACGGCAACGCTTTTGATCAACTCATGAGCTCAGAAGCCGTCGCGTCGTAAATCCGCAATCAACTTGTTTATTCAATTGCTCACTGAAATTGAGTGGGCAATTGTTCCAGTTGGTTCCCCTCTCCCATCGAACACTAAATGAGTGGCTTGTACTTGGGTGGCGCAACCGACAAAGCTGACTGTTCAACGAGGCCTATTCAAAACACTGAAGCAAACACTGATATCCATTATCAGTAGTCTTAACCGGCCGCTTTCTCAGCTCCCTCATGGCTAATACAAACCTAGCACAGCTTTCCTTTACTAAGCCCTATGGGGTCACCAGTGAAAGTAAGTACTGACCATAGCTGTTATTCAGCATAGGCTTGGCAAGACGATGAATATCCTCATTGGTCAGCCAGCCATTACGCCAGGCAATCTCTTCAAGACAAGCAACTTTTAGACCCTGCACAGTTTCTATGGTTTGAACAAAAGATGAAGCCTGCTGCAGACTGTCGAACGTACTGTATCTAGCGGATAATAGATCATAAGCTTGTCATACACCGGCAGCAGCGGCTTAGATACGCCGCGAGTGATGGGATACAACCGCATGCCAGTAACACTGGTTAATAAAATACCTTTCAAAGTACGCTCTATTCAATAAGCTCTAAAACTGAATTGACCAAGCAAACTCCAGACCAACAGCCATGTAAAAAATGAGTTTAAAATAAAAAATGCCACTACCTTAGAGGATAGTGGCATCAATAGGTCTACAACTAGTAAAAATTAAACTTTTTAGATACTTGCGGTAGATACTGCCTTTGCAATCGCTTCAGCTTTCTGTTGACCCATTTCTAAATCAGTGGACTCGACCACAACGAGAATTAATGCTCGGTGCCCGATTTTATAAACAATCCAATAATAGAAAACCCAAAAAAAAATCCTCATGTGAGGATTTTCCTAACAGCTCAATAACCTAAGCTTTACGAAGCCAAGTTAATATTTGCCAAATGTGTGCTAACGCCCAGTTATAGGCAACAAAAATCGCGACAAAACCCAAAAACATGATCCATTCAGGCACATGCATCCATTCTCCGGAAATACCTAGTGCAGCTAGCGCTATAGAGGCAAGAGAGATCCGTACCAGCGTTTGTTTTCGACTGTAACCAGCTCTTTCAAATATATGGTGGAGGTGATCCCGGTCAGGCTTAAAAGGTGACATCCCTTTTTTAACTCGGCGGTACATGATTGCAGCCATGTCCATTAACGGAATACCAATCAGATACAGCGCAGTAACGGGGGCAAATGCTCGAACGTCAGCTTCAACACCCAATACCAGCAGCCATACTACCGTCAACCCAATCAACATGCTTCCTGCGTCGCCCATAAAGATTTTTTGAACGGTTTCAAAAGGCCATCTCAAATTGAATATCAAGTAACCAATGATTGCGCCGATGAAAAGTAGTGGAAGAATAAACCAATCATTACCAGCAGCGTAAAACAGTAATGCGAGTGAGGTAAAAGTCACGAGACTCAACATCCCGGCTAAGCCATCGATACCATCCACCATATTGAAGGCATTTATTGCACCAATAACAGCCAATATGGTGACAAAAACACCTAAATATCCGAGCTTTAACTCAAAGAAATATGTGATATGACCCAGTGATGTAAGATAAAACCCTGCTCCAAAGACCAGGATCGAAGCGGTGATCACTTGCGCCACGATTCTCACGCGGACAGACAAATCATATTTGTCGTCCAATACCCCCAAAAACAATATCAGCGCAGCAGAAATCAAGTAAAGGTTAAATACCTGATTTTGTTCAAACACAATACTGGAAACAAGCAGAACACTACAATAAATAGCCACCCCACCAATTAACGGTATGGCGCCAACATGTGTTTTCCTTTCATTTGGTAAATCTACTAAGCCGACTTTTTCCGCAATTGGGTGAAACAACTTAATCGCAGCACACGTTAAGCAAAACACCGTCACAAACGGTATAAAGTATTCCATAAACTCTCTTCCCTAAGCCAATATAGAATGACGAGGAACCATACCGATCCCTACCGCCAACAACTACCAGTCATACAGTATAACCTCTATATGACAAGGTAAAAACGGTTCAACATAAAACACTATAACTTTGTACCTGAAGACAGGTATATTTTACGATGGCTTTGTGAATTTAAACCATCGATGCATGAATGCGGTAATGCGCCAGACATAACTTATCGCGAGATAGTACAAAGCAAACACCAGCAAAAATGAGACAAACATCACAGTTTCATTAATCTCGAGATACTCAGACCAAACGCCTACAGCCGCCATCATGGACGCAATCAAACAAATCACCAATAATGATACTTTCGGCGACATCCCGACACGTTGACAGATGTGATGCAAATGCTCTCTATCGGGCTTAAACGGTGATTGACCTTTCTTGATGCGGCGCGACATGATACACACCATATCCATTAACGGCAGCCCGATAAACCACAACGCAGTAACAGGGCGAATGACCACCTCTTGCTGATCCTGACTCGCTTCAATCAACAACCAAATAACGGTAAAACCAATAAACATACTACCGGCATCGCCCATAAACACTTTAAAACGACGACCAAGAGGAAAGCCTAAATTCAGCATAATATAAGGCAACATCGCCACCATGAGCAGTAAACAAAAGTGTGCTAACTCTATCTGCCCTGCACCGTAAAACATATAACCCAATGCTGCAAAGGTCACCAAGGCTAATCCACCCAACAAACCGTCAATGCCATCAACCATATTAAAGGCGTTAATGGCCCCGATCACGGCGAAAATGGTCACGATATAACTGACAAAGGTCGGCAGGATCAACGCCTCATCACCAGCAATAAAGCCTAAGTAATATAGACTCTTATAACCGATCAAAATCATCGCCATCGAAATCGCTGCCTGAACCAACAAACGGGCTTTAAAACTAAGATCAAAACGATCATCAAGCGCACCTAGTACAATCAGTACCGTGGAGCAAACCATGTAAAGCATCACATTACTCGTCAAATCGAACACCAAACAGATGTTCAGCATGATAGCGGTAAAGATTGAAATACCACCAATCAATGGCACTTGCCCTACATGTAGCTTGCGCTCATTAGGCTTGTCGACCAAGCCAATTTTTTTAGCTAACTTACGGTATACAAACAAAAAGACAAACGAACTTAAAAATACACTGACTACGGTTAAACTGGTCGACATACTAGACTCGATGGTTTACTAAACCAAAATGATAATTAAAAGCAGGACTCATCAGGCTCCGTTAACAGTGCCTGTTCTAAACCAGTATAAAAAGCATACTGAACAAAACGTCCATGTCTTTAATTTCAATCAGTTAGTCGACACTGAGACAGCTTGACACCAAACGAAATAAGCGCTAACGCAATAACATCCCAATAGTTAGCTAGGCGATTATAACGTAAAAAGTCTAACAAAATAATCAAGTAACCGTGATTTACACAAAAAATGATACAGTCGTGAGATTGTGTCTCAAACCGTCTCATTCGTGCGGCATGCCGTTGATTAATGGTCACAAAACAGGCCAAAGCGAATAGCCTTGGCTATTTGCATCAGATAATTCTAACCAAATAGAAAGGGCTATAAATAAGTTGACTCATACATTTGATTGATAACTTTCCATGTATAACGATTTTCTGCAATCAGCTTCATGTTTTGTGAAATAGTATAAAGATCATCATCTTCAGCAAATGTAATTTGCTTGTTCAACTCTTCAGGGGAATTAAAATACAATGCCTTATCTTCGGTACTGTATCGATTAAAGTCACAGTCAAAAGCAAAGATAGGCTTGCCAAAATGCATAGCTTCTACTAAGGATGGATTTGTACCACCGGCTGAATGTCCATGCACATAACCTTTACACTCACTTCTTAGCTTAAACAATTGATTCACATCATAGATGGGATCGACGATATCTATATTCGGCTCACCTGAAAACCGATACCTTAATTCTCGTCCAAACTCGCTAGAATTCCAATTACCGATAAATTTTAATTTTTGTTCACTCTCAGCAAAAGCTTGCAAAATCATTTCAACATTGTTTTCAGGCTCTATACGGCATAATGACAGATAATAATCTTTCTCAGGCCCTGCTTCCGAGCCTTCAATGATCGCATGATCTCCACCATAGGCAATAACAACATTCTTTTTTGCATACTCTTCGTCGACATAATGACCGATGGCTTTATTATCGGTTATGATTACATCAGAATACTTAACAGCCATTGACTCTGAGAACTTCAAAAACTTCTTCGTCCACTTACTCCACTTGTCCCGTTTCCACTCTAATCCATCTATATTGGTTACCACTTTAGAGTTAGAAAACAGACGATAAATTGGTAGAAATAAGCAACCAGAAACACCTAGAATTAAAATAACATCAGGCTTTTTAAAGATACACTTGATAAGAGAAATAACGTCATAAAAAATGCTTTGAACACCATTAGCACTTAATGGTACATAAGTTAATCTTGCTCCGTTATAATGAGAACGCCTCTCAGAGTAAGACTTACTCGAACAAAAAATATCATATTGAATGTTATTACTTGAATAATTAGTTAGATTTTCAACTAAAGATTCGAATCCACCATAACACGCGGGTATACCAACAGTTCCTACCACTGCTACATTTAATTTCACTTTGAATCCTGCTTTAATTGAATACCAAAAACCCTAATAACCCTGTCTAAATATCTATCAATAGAAAAACATTCGTTAAAGGTAGCACGCTTTAACTCTTTATCATTTTGTTTAATTCCTAAAAAGTACTTTAAGCTTTTAAACAAAGATTCGGAGTCAGTGTAAATAACGCCATCACCTAAAGACGAATAAAAGCGTGCGTTACCAACATCTGTAGATAAAAAAGGCCTGTTACAATATAAAGACTCTTTATAAATCATTCCATCAGACTCATATTCTGAGCATGAAACAACTACAGAGCAAGCACAATAATACAAGTACATTTCTTCATAAGGAATACTACCACCAGTTATAATATCACATCCCATTTCATTAAAATACTTATGGTTAGAATTGTACACTTCATTAAGCAGACTAAAATTCTTTTCCTTTCTTTGGGGGTCAGCAGGAAAAAAAATATATTCCGTAGATAAACTTAAACCTAATATTTCTTTAGCCTCCTCCATTGAAACAAGAGGGAATTTTTCAAAATCCAAACCGCATGGTTGAAAAATATAATTACCATCGGGATACAGTTTCGTGTAATGTTCGGCCATATTCTTGTTTACAAAGATAGTGACATTAGAAACTCTAACAGCATTATCTTTAACTCTTTCAATTAGACTTCTTTTAAAAAATTCACCTTCATGATTAGTATAAACAATATTCTTAAAAAAAAGAATCTTACAAAGAAAAACGCAAAATGCATGATGACAATAAACTACATCGTAAGCATTAAGAATACGCTTAAAAATCAGTACAAAAAAACAATAACAATAACTTAAATAACTTCCACCAGATTTGGGAGGAACAATATTAACAAGGTCAACATGAATACCTCTTGCCTTTATGCCATCAACGATCTCTTTAACAAAAACACCAAAGTACGGACAACTTTCACTTGGATACATATTAGTAACGGTTAATATTTTCATCTTGAGCAACTAGTATTATAGATAAAATTAAAATTGGAATTGAAAAATATGAGTAATTAAAAACAGGTCCAGTGAAACCAACAATAATGTATTGAAAGAATAGAATTAATGCAACAAACCTTATTGAGGGCTCTCTAATGTTATATAATCTTCTAAACCAAAGATAAAACGCGTAAATAATTAAAACAAAGCCAAAAACTCCATACTCGCCCAATAACTGAGGCCACAAGGTATCTGTATAATAAACGCCACCTAGATCAAAATATGGAATTATTTCCATTAGTCCGTACTTCTCAAGCTCGGAATTAATTACAAATTTCTTCCCTATATTTCCGCCGAAATATCCAGAACCAACACCAAAAATTGGATTATCTATTGACGCTTTAACACTAGTGACAGCTACGGCTAATCGTATATATTTATCTGGAATAGACAAAAACTTACCGTCATGAACCTCGTTTTTAGAATTTCCTTGTCCAATAATGCTAATGGTTACAAGCATCGATAACGATACTATTGAAACTAAAAGTATCTTCATAGAGCCTTTTTTTCGAAAATATCCTGAGAAAACTAAAGATAAGAACGTTGAAACAAATAATCCGACCAAAAATTGCCGACTAAAAGTCATAAGGAAAGCTATTAAAGCGAGAGAAATCGCAAATATCATATTCCTTTTCAGAACATACGCTATAGGTATCAGTAAAAATGCAATTTTTGCAAATGCATTAACAGATGCAAAGATAGATGGTACCCTTAAAATACCATACCTATATAACTCTTTAAACTCAACTGCTGATGGGAAAATATATATCAAAGAGCTATTAAACTGTTGAATACAGGAAAAAAAAACTGAAAAAACTATAATGAAATATACAAGAGTAAGAATCACATTGTTGACATGATCTAAACGAAAAAAATGTGCAGGCAGACTAACAACAATCAACAAAACTAATAAAAATTTTAAATTATCTATAGTTCCAAGTAACAAAACAAATGCTTCTTTACCCTCGTAGAAATTACTGACACAAGACAACAAGATAAAAAAACAAAAGAAAGAAATAAAAATAGCATTTTTACTTATAAACCCTCTTTTAAAAATTACTATTATAGAAAATACAATAGAAATTGGAATAAACAATTGACTAAACAAAGAAATTATAGGGTTATCAGTATAAAAAGATACACCGGCCTGGTATAAAATAGATATAAAGATCCAAAAAACAAAAAAGTTAGATAGTGATAATGACTTCATATTACCTTAACTTCTCAACCAAAAAAAAATATTGGCTAAGCTTTTTACCGGATGAATCGTACTTTTATTACCATCATTCTCTTCCAAGGTTTGTTTATAAGCGTAATAGCAAGCTAATACTTCTTCTACGTTATTACGATCGACGACTATAAACGTCTCAATATAGCCACTCTTACTACAAATAAATCGCGAATAAAACTTTGAAATCTCATTAAACGCTGAAAAACAGAAATGATATTGAGATAAAAAGAATCCAAATGCTTTCATTTTAACTTCAGTTTCTTTTTTTGATAAGCTATATATTTGAATAGGAAAATTAAAATTAATAGGATGATTTGTATGGTACATTATGACTTTATCGATGTCCCCTTGCTTTAATAAATTTAAAGCAATCAAGGCTGATAGTCGGTGATCTGGGTGAAAATCAAAAACAGAACAAACAAATATTATATCAATCTCTCTAGAAATTAATATTTTTTCTAGATCACTTTCAATAAGATCACCGTACCGAGACAATTCACCATCTTGATAATCTAAGCTATAAATTGAATCATAAACTGGACATATGCTATCTAAACTATTTTTATACTCTAGAAATCTACGCTCAGATAAATTTGAATCTACAAAATTTTTAGATAACAAAATAAAGTTTTTATTGACATTCAATTTCTGTAAGGATTGGAGAAGACCACCAACCCCGATTGTTTCATCATCAGAATGGGGGCTAATAATTAACAATGACCTGTCATTTAAACAATTCAAATCTAATTTCTTATAAGTAATTTTTTTATTCAGTAATGGTGCTAAGAAACGTATAAAAAAGCTTGTGGGAATAAAAATAAAATAAAACAGAACCTTTTTGTATAAACTTCTCACTATTATCTTCCCGATCATATAAAATCAGTGTCAGCCAAAGAAACACTGAGAGGTTCAAACTCAACCCCTCTAGTAACAAAGTTAAAGCCTTTGTTACCGTTTTTCAATATCATTGGTGACATAATTTTAACCATTTCTACTACTCCCAAATCAGAGCTTATTGCCCTGGTAATAAAAATTTTATTTTTAGATAAGAAGAAGTTTAATGACTTTATATCTCTATCATCAAAATCACAGTAAACTACTTGATAATATGTAAGTATTTTCTTAACTTTTTTAAAAACTATGACTGAATATTCTCCAAAAAACACTTCATACTGATAACTCGGATTTTTACAAAATCTCCATTCAATAAAGTCAAGACTAGTTTTGCATTTCGAATTTACGGATGAACCACTGTAACTCAACATGCTCTTCGGTATAATAGCTTGCCAAAAGATAGAAAAAAACCAATTTATTGAAGTTGAATCCTTCCAACCGTATTTTAGATACTGATTATAACTATTTTTATTTGGGAAGTTAAAGACCTTTATTTTATTATCATCTATATATTTCAAGCTTTCCTTTATCAATAACGCAAAAATACCCTTTCTTTGGTGTTCAGGAAGAGTAGCAGTATCGACTGCCTGTAAATAGGATTCGGCTTGACCAAAACTATGCCACTTACTGTACAAACGTATACCAACTAAATGATCATTATAAAATGCTCCCCAAGCTAAAGATTGGCCATAATAGGAATCAATATGTTTCCATCTAAACCATTCTGCTGTAAAGTTGAAGTCACCTATAAATGATGTGTTAAGTACAGACAAAACATCTGCAATCATATCTTCATCAAAAACATCAATTTTTTTTACAATATATGTCATGATTGTCCTATCTTCAATTTTAAACTAATCATAGCCTTTCTGCTTTCGAAATAATATAAAGAAAGCAGTACAAGTTCTGAAAAAACAACACATAAACAAGCAAGAAAAAAGGAGCCAATGATATAAGATATAATAATAAATAGAACACAAAGACTAAAAGATATAAGTTGCAATCTATTTTTCCGCCTTATATTCTCTTGCCTAGTTAATATCATTCCCAAAAAAGAACTAATAGGCCTTAAAACAATAACCAGGCTTAGTAAATAAATAAAAGAATGTCCTGGCTCAAATTTTTCTTCGAATAAAATGCGTTCAAAAAAAGTAAAGAACAACATTAAGCCTATAGCGCTGAGTACTACTAAGAATAATGAAATATATCTTGCCTCAGTATACTTTTTGAAAAAATTCACTTCGCTAATGATAAATTTCAAGTAATAATTATTATAAAATGAATTATATAATACGCTGGCAGCAGATAATAGCATTAAATAAAAATTAAAAAATGCACTATTTTCAGCCCCAAAAAGAAAAAGGACAAGTGGACTCAAAGCTGATGTATAACCTAGCGTTAGAACCGTTGAATAACAATAATTCTTTGCATTTTTCAATAATTTAAAATCATAGTTATAGGTAATATTATCAGCAAACCATAACAAAAGTATAAGAAAAATTGTAAATGCTAAAATAGAAGATAATACAAAAGCCAAATTAAAATAGTGCAAATTAATTCCAATTGGAATAATTAATAATAACGCTATAATTCTCACTAATTGAGAAGCGCCGTTAGAAAGTGCTACTAAAAAATATTTTTCTTTAACTTGGAATAATACCGCACTCAAGCGAAAAATACCTATAGTTAATGTCCCAAATCCGACATATAACCAACTTATTAATAGAATTGCATCTACCTTAAATAAAAACATTGTGAAATAGACAAGGACATAAAGTAAAAATGAAACAATTACAGTAGTCGATATTCCAGTAAAAACAATCCTATTATATATTTTCGAATTTGCTAATAAGTATTGACTTAGCCCCATATTTGAAATTGAACCGAGAAAAACGGAAAGTGAAAAAAAAGAAAGGATTACTCCATATTCATTAAGGCTTAATTGTCTAGCCATTATCACACCAAATATTAAAGACATAAATGATATTGATAATAATATTGCTGACATTTTCAATGGGGATTTAACCATTACTTTCCAATCATTTTTTTAATAAAGGACTTTACTTCTTTTTTAAAACTACGGTTTAGTTTATAATAGTCATTTACATGCTCATCCATTCTACTATAAAAAACAGAAATATCTCCAGCTAACTTAGCTGCAACAAATGCACTATGACTAGCGTCTGTTATTATTTCACGCTTCAAATAAAGTTGATGTCGACTTTTATTTAACTTGAAATTTGAATATAAGGACTTTCTTGGCTTAGGATACCACATATTTTCCTTTTCTTTATGTTCAACTCTAGATAATAGACCTTCTTTTCGGTGTCTAAAGTTACCTCCTTGTGCTTGAAGCACTTCAGCCTCCCCCTTTTCATCAAATTTAATCTCACCACTTAACAACCCAGTCTCAAATATATTTTCGATTTCTGTGTTTCTGGTTATCACTATGTTTGTCCCTAGAGGATCTGAAGCATAAGGTTTAATCCACGCATCTCCAAAAATAACATCTGCGACTTCCCCCGCTACGTCATCACAATAATCACAAGCTTTGGGCTTAAATAGCCCCAGCCCCCAATCTGTCCATCGTATTTCTTTAGCCCTTTTTGATAATCTTTCGCCATTATTTAATCCAACTTCAATTAAATATTGGTCTGCATTGGCATCAAGGTCTTTAACACGGAAATCAATAGAATCAATTTTTTCAATATTATTAATCCCACAGATTTGAGATGCCAAATATTCAGAATAAGCAACAGATTTTTGGTGCCCACAAAATAGCGCTATGTGATATTTAATCTTTTCTTTTAGAATGGTGTTTTCTTCGCTAAGCAGTCTAATAGACTTTATAAAACACGGAACACCAATAAAAGCTAGACGTCCATTAAAACTCATTATTACATCTATAATGTTTGAGTAAGTAACTACATGATATCTTGACTTCTTAGTATTATTAAGTCCACTTAAAGAATCTGTTATAGTGTACTCAAAAAATCCATCACTATTTCTCGTTGATGGACTAACATTAATTACGCCATCAACCATTCCATTTGCTAGTAACTTTTCAACTAAATAAGTAGTAAGTCCACCAGAACTGCTAGCGATTCTCTTCTGTTTATTGGATACCCCGCCCACGAGAACTTTATTGTATCGACCTAATAAATTCGAATAATGTAAATTTTCATTGTAAAGTTCATCCGAATATTCATCTTCACTCTTAGAACCTCCAGAAAATGGACAAACCTTAATAAAGCTCTCATTTTCTTTTCTATTAAAAGAAGAGTTTAGCTTAGGTTTATATAATCCCATTTCGTTTAGCTTTATATCTACTTTCATAGGGCTAACCGCCTTACAGTTACCACACCCTATGCAAAAACCTTCGCCTACAACCTTACTAAACTCATCCATTATTTATGCTCCAACAACTCAATAGTTTTGTAGAATAAAAATTCAGCGTACGGGAAATTAAAATATTTTGGAAAAATCTTCCAAAAACGGTTTCATTTTCAGCTTCATTTTTTTATTCATCTCTAATAATTTTTGCTTATAACTATTATTACCATCAACTTCAAGAGTTCTTGATATCATATTAGACAGTTTACTAGAAATCTCATCATACTCTATAACAAAATTTTCAGATTCAATATTTTTCATATAACCTTTTATTTTATGCTGTGTATTTATCATAATAGTTGGAACACCAGCTGTTGTTGCAAGAATACCAACATGCATTCTAGTTGATATAAATAGTGCTAATGACTTTTGTATTGCTTGATATTCATCTTCAAATATCACTTCATTTTTTAGTATCGATACCGTAAAACCTTCGCTATTTAAACTTTCCATTACTCTTAAACATATCTCGTAATCTCCACTAATTCCATTTTTCACATAGTTTGATGGCATTAACAATATATTATATTCATCTAAGTTTATAGAAGACTTAAGTGCATTAACTATTTCAGATTCATAATCAACATTACATTGAATTTCTTTTGGGACTAGAGACAAGGTCAATCCAATAACTGATTTCTTGTTATTAAAGTATCTCTCAGCAGCATCGACAAATCCTGACTCTTGCAACACTCCTACATCTGGTGAATATTGAACTTTAGCTTGACACCCATCCCATACTTTCTTAGCTACCTCATAAGATTTCTCATCTCGAGCAACTATTAAATCTGCTTTTCCTAATGTTAATCTTAAAATTCCTTTAGTAACTCGTCTAAAAATTGGACCTATACTTTGAGGAAAAACAACTAACCTCTTCTTTTTAAGAATGGCTAACCAAAAAATAAGACATCTCTGGTACAATCTAGGATAAAAATTATCGTTAATAGTTTCACCGGCAATACTTAGGCACATGTCACAACTGTCAATTTCAGACATTAATCGCTTTTGAGTTTTGTTAAAGCAAAAACGTTGGGATGAAAAGCCAAAAAACTTAGCATTAAGTAGTTGGAGAGATATAAACAAAAAGAAATTTAATATCCAAAGAATTTTTTTTATGGCCCCCTTATTTCTAGGAAAGTCATAGAATATGTCATCGTGTACATCACGATATTTTTTTTGACTAGTATCTTTATCTAGAGAAAGTATTACAACTTCACTATCCGGATAAACATCTTTACAAACCCTCAGTGAATTATCCAAAAGAACACCATTCCCAACATGTATTGCACTAAATGCATCTAATACTAATATTTTCTTCATTAATTCATCTAACCTATCTATAAATATATTGCATTTTTAAATTGAACGCCTAGTTTATCCTTTTCCGATAAAAAAGGTATAATATCTACTGGCCATGATATGGCCAATTTTTGATCATCCCATATAATCGTATTCTCATATTTAGGACTATAATAGTTTGTACATTTGTAGACAAACTCAGCACTTTCCGTCGTAACATAGAAACCATGTGCAAATCCTTCAGGGATCCACAATTGACGCTTATTCTCAGCAGATAGATACTCACCAACCCACAGTCCGAAAGTTGGTGAATCTTTTCGAATGTCCACCGCAACATCGAATACCTCACCAGAAACCACTCGAACTAACTTACCTTGGGTATTCTCTGTTTGGTAATGCAAACCACGCAAAATACCTTTCTTTGATTTTGAATGATTATCTTGTACAAACTGCGTTGGTTTACCTGTTACTAACTCTTCAAATTGCTTTTGGTTCCAAGTTTCCATAAAAAAACCACGTTCATCACCAAATACTGTCGGCTCAATGATTTTTACATCTGGAATTTTAGTATCGATTACTTTCATGCTTGATATTCTTCAATTTTAGTTAATGCTTTTTGCCAGTCACTTGGTTTAATGCCAAAGATACTTTTAATCTTGTTGCAATCAAGCTTTGAATTAGTCGGTCTTTTCGCTGGTGTAGGATATTGATGAGTAGCTATAGAGGTTAAAGTTGGTGCTTTTCCCAATACATTTTGCTCAACAGCTTGAATAAAAATTTGGTCTGCAAATTGATACCAATTTACATAAGGCATACCTGAGAAATGATAAACTCCCCAAGCATTTTTGCCTGCATGCGACTGTAGTGCGATACAGATTAACGCAGCTGCTATATCAGCGGCATAGGTTGGGCCACCGAACTGATCTCCGACAATACTTAATGAATCGCGTTCTTGCCCTAAGCGAAGCATAGTTTTAACAAAATTATTTCCGTGCTGACCAAATACCCAAGCAGTTCGAAGAATGATGTGCTTATCACAGGCTTGTATAACAGCCTGCTCTCCTGCTAATTTACTTGTGCCATATACACCTTGAGGATTTGTTACATCATCTTCGTTATACAAGCCATCTTTATTGCCTTCAAATACATAATCGGTTGATATATGTAAAATTGATGCTCCTATGGATTGTGCTGCTTGAGCTAAATACTTCGGCCCATCACAATTCACTTTATATGATAGTTCTTGCTCAGTTTCAGCTCTATCTACAGCCGTATGGGCAGCTGCATTGATAATCACATCAGGATTAAAACCATTAACGATATCATTAACCATTTGCTGTTGAG
Source organism: Shewanella sp. ECSMB14101 (assembly GCF_000773485.1). Taxonomy (NCBI): domain Bacteria; kingdom Pseudomonadati; phylum Pseudomonadota; class Gammaproteobacteria; order Alteromonadales; family Shewanellaceae; genus Shewanella; species Shewanella sp. ECSMB14101. The sequence goes on from NZ_JSFF01000030.1 coordinate 33,965, forward strand.
TAATATCTAACTCTTGAGAATCAACAGCTAATACTTCAGCCTTACCTTGTAATTGTTCAACTAAGCAATGACCAACTTGTCCATTGCATCCTGTTACTAATACTTTCATAAAAACTCTTTACTTAGCAGATTTTGAGGCTAATTTATGTAGATACTGACCATAATCGTTTTTCATCATTGGCTCAGCAATGCGCAATAAATCCTGTTTGTTTAACCAACCCTGTTGAAATGCAATTTCTTCTAAACAGGCAACCTTTAAACCTTGCACATGCTCCAAAGTTTGAACAAATGAGGCTGCTTCATGCAAACTTTCATGAGTGCCTGTGTCTAACCAAGCAAAACCTCGGCCTAATAGTTCAACATTCAAAGAGCCATCATTAAGGTACATTTCATTAAGCGTGGTAATTTCTAACTCTCCGCGTTCAGAAGGTTTTACCTGTTTTGCCAATTTGACTACACGGTTATCGTAGAAATACAACCCTGTTACTGCGTAATCTGATTTTGGATTCTGTGGTTTTTCCTCTATAGAAACTGCACGCATATTTTCATCAAACGCCACAACGCCAAAACGTTCGGGATCTTTCACTTGATAACCAAAGACGGTAGCACCCTGCTCGCGATTAGCAGCATGTTGCAATGTTTTAGTAAAGGATTGACCATAAAAAATATTGTCACCTAATACCAAACAACAACTATGATCTCCAATAAAATCCTCGCCAATGATAAAGGCTTGCGCTAAACCATCAGGACTTTCTTGAATGGCATACTCCAGATTTATCCCATAATCACCACCATCACCTAGCAGCCGTTTAAAACTTGTATTATCTTCAGGGGTAGTAATGATTAGAATGTCGCGAATACCCGCCAACATCAGCGTAGATAACGGATAATAAATCATTGGTTTATCATAAACGGGCAACAATTGCTTAGATACGCCCCTAGTCAAAGGATATAATCGAGTTCCTGAGCCACCGGCTAAAACAATCCCTTTCATTACTTATCCCCTTCCTGTGAGCTACTAATTACGCCTAAACGTTCTCTTTGATAAGAACCGTCTTGCACACGTTGACTCCACACCTGATTATCAAGATACCACTGTACCGTTTTGCGAAGTCCCGTTTCAAAGGTCTCTTCAGGCAACCAGTTCAGCTCTTTACTCATTTTGCTTGAATCAATAGCATAGCGACGGTCATGACCTGGACGATCTGTCACATAAGTAATTTGTTCTGAGTAAGGAGCACCCTTAGGCATTAGCTCATCTAAAATGGCGCAGATAGTTTGTACTACTTCCAAATTTTGTTTTTCATTGTGACCGCCTATGTTATAGGTTTCACCAATCACACCTTCAGTAACCACCTTATATAGAGCGCGTGCATGATCTTCTACGTATAGCCAATCACGGATCTGGTCACCTTTGCCATAAACTGGCAAAGACTTACCTTCTAATGCATTCAAAATCACTAGAGGGATAAGTTTTTCAGGGAAGTGGTAAGGACCATAATTATTTGAGCAATTGGTCACAATTGTTGGCAAACCATACGTGCGTAACCAAGCGCGAACAAGGTGATCACTAGATGCTTTAGATGCCGAATACGGACTACTAGGAGCATAAGGAGTGGTTTCAGTGAATAGCGTTAACTCATCTGAATTTTGTACTTCATCAGGATGAGGCAAGTCGCCATAAACCTCATCGGTAGAAATATGATGAAAACGAAAGGCTGTCTTTTTATCTGCAGATAGCTCGTTCCAATATGCACGAGTCGCTTCAAGAAGGGTGTAAGTACCAACGATGTTGGTTTGAATAAAGTCAGCTGGACCTGTAATTGAACGGTCTACATGAGACTCAGCAGCCAGGTGCATTACAGCATCTGGCTTGTGTTCATCGAAGACTCTATCTAGTTCAGCTCGGTCACAGATATCAACTTGCTCAAAAGCGTATCTTTCATCTTTCTCTACGCAAACAAGCGACTCAAGATTGCCAGCATAAGTTAACTTGTCGACATTGATTACGCTATCTTGAGTATTGTTGATAATATGGCGAATGACAGCAGAGCCGATGAATCCGGCTCCACCTGTGACTAGAATCTTCATTTTTTACTACCAAATTTGATGAGTTTAGCCATGCTAAATGGCTATTTAAGAATGATAAATTTCACTTAAGGATCTCAACTTTTCAAACACTGCTGAGACTATTTTTTTGAATTTGAGACAATCGAATTTTCGTAGTCTCATAAAAAGTCTAGGTTTTTCGGAATTTTAGGAAAATGTCCCAATAGGCCTATAAAATTTTTAATCTAACTTTCTTTTCTTACAAAATGTCTTATAAGAACCAGCATTACAGCTAACATACCGCCTAGGATGGTACCTAGTACGCAAATGAGTGCACGTTTCGGCTTAGCCTTTTCTTCAGGCACTAAAGCTGGATCGATTGTTTTAAAAACGTATTCGTCACGCACTTCAGCGAACATGATGGTTTTAGCTTGCTCTTCGATCAGTTTGTATAAGATAGTCCGGATATCTGCTACGTTAGTTTGTGCAATTTGCTTGTTTAAAAAGTCACTACTTCTGATAGCCTCTGCAACATCACGCTCTTTCATGACTTTGTTGATATCTTCAACTAGCCAATTGACCCATTTCTGAGCTACCGCTGGCGACAAATGCTCAACAGATACGGTTACCATTCCCGTGTCCTTTGCAGAATTGACACTAACTATCTTACTAAACTCTTTATAGGCTTCCTGCATCGATGGTTCAGGCTTAAAAGGGGCTTTAACTTCTCTCACCCATTTTTTTGATGCTGCATCATATAGTTCAGCGTCATATACAATGCTGTTATCGCCCATGTTCCATTTTTCTGCGGCCATCAAATCAGGCAACAGATTGTGCTTTTTAATAAAATCACTCGCAAATTGGCGTGATTTCATGACCTCAATAGCCATCTGAGTCTTATCAACACCACCGCCACTGCCTAAGTTAATGCCAGCCATACTCGCTAAGCCGCCAAACTGAGAAGCTAAAGCACTTAAACCTCCTCCTTGCTCCTCACTTGCTGGTGCTAAAAGCGCTTCAGACTTATAGATATTGGGCTGCATAATGGCAAAAATAACTGAGCCAATGGCAAATATGGCCGTTATCGCAATTATTAGCCATTTGCCTTGCCAGATAACGGAAAACAACTCTCGTAGGTCGATTTCATCATCTGCTTGTTGTACTTGGGCGCGCATATCGGAAAATTGGGCATCGCCGTAGTTTTTTATCTCGGTGGACATAGATTTTGTGTCTCGGAGTCTCATTATCCTAAAAAGAAACTAAGCACTTTAATGAGAGGCTCATCAAAGTGCTCATATATAAGGTTATAAATTGGCAATAGTCGCTAACGCAACGGCGCTGTTATAAATAATGCCTGTCACTTGCGTCCACAGTGTCAGGTTATCTTTATACTCTAAGTCCAGTGGCACAATAATGGTGTCACCAGGATTAAGCTCTGTCTTATTGCTAAACCACATTGAGCGATTAGGGATCTGCACAGAGCCGTTTGCCTTGACGATGTAAGTTCTATCTTCATCAGCTCGTTCTCTGGCGCCACCTGACATTTCAAGGTACTGATCTAACGTTAGACCTTCCTTAAACCTGTGGGTAGCAGCGTGTTGCACTTCGCCCATTACGGCAATCGTCTGCTTTACTGACGGCACATAAAGAATATCTTGATCTTCAAGTTGAAGATCTGCCTGTTCGATGCCAATTGATATAGCGGATAAATCAACAACCAAGCGGCCTACTGCTTTGATGTTTTCAAGGTCATCTAGCATCATCTTAGCATCGCTATAGTTCACCACTGTGCCATCTTTAGAGACGCCACGGGTGGCTATATCACGTCTAAGTTGATCGGCGAGCTTTTTAATTTCTAACTGCTCTTGCTGACGTACTGACTCACGTACAAACACAGAGGAAGGCAGATAGGCATACTGAGTAAAGCCACCCGCACGGTCGATAACATCTGCCAGCGTCTCACCTCGGCGAATACTATAAACACCCGGGAATTTAACTTCACCGCGAATCTCTACGGCTTTGCTTTCCTGCCAGTCAGGCGTTGTCATCACTGTAAGGATATCTCTCGGACTAAGAAGCAAGTTAGCATCAGCACTTTCAGATAAAGCTTCATCCAAATTGATACTCGAATGGCTAACAGTAGATTCCTCATTACCCAATACAGTTGAGGTCAACTCTGCTCGCGCTGTATAGGCACCTTCCACCAGTCCGCCGGCTGCAGCTACTAAATCCTTAACCTTGGCGCCTTGCGTAAGCGGATACACACCTGGATGGCGCACCTTGCCGCTTATCGCAACAACTTGCGTGCCGTTATCTGAATTTCCTTGTGAAGCCAACTGAGCAACAACCGGATACAACAGTTCACTGCGGTTCATAGCGCCACTGAGCTTAATAAGCTCCTTGTCGTCGAACAAGTTGGCCAACATCTTGTTGACTTCACCTTTGATTAATTGCTCTTTATCATCAGGTGCTTCTCTAGCAATCACCACACCGCCAAGTTGGCTTCGCTGTGATAACTGCATCTTGTCTAACTGTGAAAATCCCGCTTTAAACAGATCGTTACCCACCAGACTGTCACCTGTAAGCGAGGTGACTTTTTTAACTCTCTGTTTTACTAACTTATTTAACTCATAACGGTTTTGGGTGTCATCGCTATAGTTAAATAGCATCACCTTATCACGAGGCGCTAATCGCAAATCTTGAGTTACGTCTTTCTCAGCAATAGCGCGACTTGGCGAAAACTGTAATACCTTAACCTTGCCGTAGCGATTGACCTCTCGCACGATAATGGCGTAGTTAAGATCGGCCGACATTGAAAGATCACCCCAAAGAGAAGGTAAAAGATCACTGATTTTTTGGCCGTCAAACCATTGGTACTTTCCAGGACGAACTACGGCGCCAACAACGGTAATAGCTTCTTCAAACTGACCCGAGGCGTTTTTAACACGAATGAAATCGCCAGCCTGCGCCTTAGTTGATTTTCCTTTTGAGGAAGTCAGGTCAACATTGACTATGCTACGAAGACCATTGCTATTGTAGCGCTCAATGCTGCTGCTCTTTGGATAGGCACCGGGTTTTACGCCCGCGGCCATAGCGACAATATCGGCAACCGTTTCATTGCGTTTTAACTCATAAATGGCTGGGCGGCGCACTTCACCCGTAATGCTAACCAATCCACCTACTGGAGGAACAAACACCACATCGCCAGAACGCAGACGAATATCACCCGACGCGTCACCGCGCATCAAGAGATCATAAAGATCCATGCTGCCGACTAACTGACCGTTGCGCTTGACCTGAATGTTACGTAGTGAACCAATTTCATTAACGCCACCGGCAACAAATAACGCTTGAGTAATAGTAGACAAACTAGAAACGGTATAAGAACCAGGCTTATAAGCATCACCAGCAATAAAGATACGAATAGAACGCAGCTCACCCATAGTGATATTTGACTCGATACCAATCATCTGCTGCGAAATGCGATAACTGAGTGTCTCTCTCAGCTCAGCAAAGCTTAAACCGGCAACTGAAATTGGACCCAGCTCAGGAAATTGAATAACCCCTTCACGATTAATGACTAGGTCATACTCTTTATTCTCTTTACCAAAAAGCTGCACCTTAATGCCGTCACCTGGACCCACTAGGTACTCACTAGGCACGGGGACATCGGAAACTGGCGCAAAGGTGGTGGGTTCACCTTGAAAAAGCTCATAGCCGAAGCGCTTTAACTCACTTTTCTGTTTATCTTGTGAAAAGTTGAATGCACTCTCGGCCTCAGCAGAGTGGTCAACCACGTCATTGGTCGCTCGTGGCTGCACTACTTGAGGGTTATCAAGCTTTTGCTGCGAAGCGTTAGCTCCTCCTAAAATAGAAGGCTCAATGCCATACTGACGCGCTAATCGTTGCTGCTCAGAAGCAGGCAGATTTTTAAACTGCTCTATCATTTGCGGCGAAGGAGTGATCGCCTGCGCCTGCGTCCCCATCAAAAATAGGGCTGCAACCGCCGTTATTATGATTTTTTTGGTTCGTTGTAACACCGATAATCTCCGTTGATAAAGGCAAGGTTTAAATATTGATTCGAGTTTTAAATTTTTTGATCTGTACGTATGAAGCGATAAGTTTTAAGACTCAGGGCTCAATTCAAGAATTCAAGGCAACGCTGGCGATCAGTCAATGTGCCAGCCCGATACTTCCAAGCAATTGCTTTTAGGCTCGCTCGCGTGGCGGCGACCTGACTCAGTACATCCTGTACTTCGCTCTTCGAGCCAGCTAAAGCTGTTAAAGATTGTTCCCGATAATCATTTTCGGCTATCGCTTAACGAATACCCTCTCAAAATGCTAAGTGTTCATTCGATGCCCTGCGGGCACGCTACCGACCCACGTGGCGGTCGACCTGACTCAGTACATCCTGTACTTCGCTCTTTGAGCCAGCTAAAGCTGTTAATGATTGTTCCTGACAATCATTAACAGCTTCCACTAAAAGACAGAAACTGTTCTGTCTTTCTGTCTTTTGCCTTTCAGGCACGCTACCGACCCGCGTGGCGGCCAGAGGCCTTCGGCTATCGCTTAACGAATGAAACTTTTCATTCGATGCCCTGCGGGCACGCTACCGCCCATAGGTTGCGGCTCCCAACATGCCCTTCGCTCTCGCGAAACATCAGATTTTAACTTCGTCTTGTCTAAAACACTTTGGTTAAGATGTCCTGCTAATCAAAATATTTTGTACTACCTTGTAGCAAAGCGACATATTGTAATGGAACAAAGAGACAAATACTGCTTATATATGCACCAATCGACGCTAAAAAGTGATTGCGACGAATTTATCAATACAAAAGCTGTACAACATTTCCACTCAGTCCTACTCTTGCGTTACTTTTCAGAGCAAGATGTCAACAAATCCCACAAATAAAAATGCATTTTGCATAGTCTTATGGCAGATCTCTTACAAACATTAGCGTCAACAACCTACTTCTTACTGCTAAATGAAGCTTGATTTGCCTAAATTAGATCAAATCCCCTTAATACTGGCTCTGGGTACTGACACCCTTTTTTGTTGCCCCATTATTTCAAACAAAATATGACAACGCTTATCGCCGTTCTGCTCCTCGAAAATCCCTTCCAGATCTACAAACGGTCCTTCGACAAACTTCACCTTGTCACCAACTGCTAACTTAGGTTCAGCATTTTCATCAAGCAGATAATCACTGGGCAGTTGTAAGGCGTTAAGCATCTTAGCCTCACGCATCTTAATCGAATGAATGATGGCATCGTCGATCGCTGTCATCTCTTCTCGGCAGCCAATGATGCGCGAAACACCACGAGTAGAGTGGATTTTGCTCACGCTAACCTCAAGTGGATCAAAATAGATAAACAGGTAACAGGGAAATAGGGGCAAACGCTTAACGCTGGTTTTGCCGGCCTTGGTGATCTGTTGGGGAAGCGTAGGTAAGTAAGTCTCTATCTGTTGCATTGCAAGATTTTGCTGCGCGCGGGATTCGCCGCGAGGTTTGCAATATACAAGATACCAAGACTTCATAATTTCCTTAAGGACCTAGTTTTATCGTTAGCTAACAGGTTAGTTTCCGCTGTGGCAGGATCCACAGTGGTCTTACTTTACACTCTGAGAGTGTTTTGCAAGACGCATCAGATTAACGCGCAATGCAAAGATAACGAGATAATTCAGGTGACATCCAATTCACGGCCGAAATCATAGCAAATACTCTAGTGCAAAGAAAAGAGCAAATACACTCTTTTTGGTGTACCCATTTTGTAATCAGTTCAAGATGCAAATTTTCACTATAGACTGATATCGATTTAGACAGACTGGCTTTCAACGAGTAGTAATTCCAGTGGCGATTTGTTAGTCACTTAGGCCAGCTAAATTGACTTTTAGGCGATTAAAAGGGTATATAAGGTGGGTTTGATAAAATTTAATACGCTAAATATTAAAAAATAATAAATTCTCGCAACACATATAGAACACTGTTAATCATATTGATCAGCATTATCATATGGTTAAGCCAAACCAGGCAGTTCTATCTATAAAGCGATGAATATTAGCAACAACCATTTTTCTACATAGTTTTTGTTATGTAGGCAATCACAAGCTGAAGGTGGAAGACTTACATGAGCGCAGCAAAACCCCAAGGTACGATGCTCGGGCATCCTAAGGGACTGTTCCTGTTATTTACAACAGAGTTATGGGAACGTTTCAGTTACTATGCGATGCGAGCCATTTTGGTACTTTATCTCGTCGACGCAGTACAATCCCAAGGGGGCCATGGTCTAGGTTGGACCCAGGCCGACGCCCTTAACCTCTACGGAACATTCACAGGTCTTGTTTATTTAACCCCTCTCATCGGTGGCTGGCTAGCCGATGCTTTCCTCGGTCAACGTAAAGCCATCATAATTGGTGGTGCGCTTATGGCCGCTGGTCAATTTATCCTAGGTACACCCCATGCTTGGGTGCAGGGCATGGAAACCGAAGTCTTTTATGTAGGTTTAGGTGTGCTTATCTTAGGTAACGGCCTATTCAAGCCAAACATCTCTACCATGGTAGGTGACCTGTATGAAGAAGGCGATCATCGCCGTGACGGTGCATTCACCATCTTCTACATGGGTATCAACGTAGGTGCTTTCCTGTCGGGTATCATAGTGGGTTCAGTCGTAGCCTACTTCGATGGTAACTTCCAAGCAGGTTTCATCTGTGCCGGTATCGGTATGGTCATCTCGCTAATCATTCAGTTTATGTTTGCCCAAAAGCTACTTGGCGATATCGGTCGTACGCCGGCAGCCCAGCTTGAAAAGCAAAGAGCGGCTGAAAAAGGTGAAATCCGTAAAGAGCCACTGACAAAAGTTGAGCGTGATCGCATCAAGGTGATCATGATAATGGGTCTTTTCACCATCATCTTCTGGGCAGGCTTTGAGCAGGCCGGCGGCCTGATGAACCTATTCACCAACGACTTCACCGACCGTATGATAGGCGGCTGGGAAGTGCCAACTACTTGGTTCCAATCTTTGAACGCCATGTTCATCGTGATCTTCGCCCCAGTCGTGGCCTCTATTTGGGTACGTTTAGGCGCTAGAGAGCCAAACTCTCCGGTTAAGTTCGCCTTAGGTCTGGTATTACTGGGCATTGGCTTCCTATTCATGATCGGTGCCGTACTTGAAATGGGTGGCGACGCCAATGCTAAATCAAGCATGTGGTGGTTGGTTGGTGCTTATTTCTTCCACACCATGGGTGAGCTATGTCTGTCTCCTATCGGTCTGTCTATGGTGACCAAGCTGGCTCCACTTCGCATTGCATCACTTATGATGGGTGCTTGGTTCCTGTTTGTTGCCGCAGCTAACAAGATTGGTGGCATCATCGGTTCTTTCATCGGCCATGGCGGCGCTAAAGAAGAGCAGCTAGCTAACGCTATGTCTATCTTCGCAGGTATCGCGGTCACTGCTGCGCTATCAGGTATCATCCTTTACTTCATGGCTGACAAGCTGGTTGACTGGATGCACGGTGCTGAAGATAGCCATCATCACAGCGAAGAAGAAGCATTAGAAGAAGAGATCGCTGTGACTGCTGAACATGAAGCAATTAAGCGATAAGTAACGACATTACTAAAAAAGCCTGGCAATGATTTGCCAGGCTTTTTTATTTTTGATGTCTCGTCCTGAAATGTGTTTACACATTGA
>NZ_JSFF01000031.1:0-40321 GCF_000773485.1 Shewanella sp. ECSMB14101
TATATCAAAGTTATCAGGGGATTCCTCAGGGCAGAGCCTACAGGATGTATTCACGGCGTCTCACCAGCGTATCTGCACATGAGCCTGCGGCAGGCAATAGATTAAAAATACGGCTAACGCTATAGCAAGGGTATTAAATTTCTACCCCACCAGATTAATGATTTCCAGTGCATTGCAACCTTGATGCTATCAGCATTTAACCTCCCGCAGGCAATTGATAGCAGTTACGGCTAACGCTAAAACAAGGGTAATGAATTTCAACTAAATACAAAGAGTAAACACAAATAAGGTTCCCCCTTTTACGCAAAAAAGGGCCTAGATTCTCATCTAAGCCCTTTTAACCTTAACGCTAACTAGATAGCATCCAACCAGCGCGTCCACTAATCGCTAGAATTAGTGAACAATCTCCATTTCCGCCAACAGGTTATCGGCGTTATCCAGATACTTCATCACCCATAGCATATAGCGGCTATCTACCTGGATAGAGCGGTTGGTGTCGGTATCGTAACCCCAGTCGCCGATGATAGATTCATAGACGCCGTCAAACAGCAGACCGACAAGCTCGGCGCGGCCGTTTAGGGTTGGTGAACCTGAATTACCACCTGTGGTATCCAGCGTTGACAGGAAGTTCACCGGCACAGAGTCAATAGACTTCATATAGTAGTCGCCATATTGCTTCTGCTTAATCAGCTCAAGCTGCTTCTTAGGCGCATCGAACGGCTCTTCACCCGTGTCTTTAGCCAGTATGCCTTCGAGGCGAGTGAATGGTACGGCCTGCAGACCATCTTGCGGCGAGTAGCCCTTCACGTGACCCACGGTAACACGCAGGCTAGAGTTAGCATCGGCGTAGACAGGATTACCCAGCTCCTTGTTATAGGCGATGATGGCATCCATATATTGAGGACGCACCTTCATCAGCTTGCCATACAGCTCCTTCTCTTTCTTTTCCTGGGCCATATCTGTGTCATACATGGCGACAGCAAACTGAATGAAAGGATCTTTAGACGCCTTGAAGTCGGCCACTGACTTATCCATCCAGGCTAGACGAGTCTCTTTGTCGCCTAGCTGAGTCTTGGCGTACATCTTGTCTAACGTCTTGCTAAGCTTAGCGGCGTCAAACTTCTTGCCTATGCCAAAGGCTTTGTCCAGTGCAGGGATACGCTCTTCGCTAGGCAAGTTGGCGTAACGCGTCAGCAGATCCAGCACTACGGCCTTATCGACACTCGGCGCATAACGACGGTCGATACGCTCAAGACCTGACTTGAAACGAGTCATGTCGCGCTCCTGGTAACCTGGCTCGCGGGCCATGTCATCAAGCTGCTTCTCATTTGCCAGACGGTAGAGGCTACGCGCAGTCGGCAACATGGTGGTATAGCCTATATAGCCTAAGATGATGTCGCGGGCCTGATGCTCCTGGCTCTCTTTGATCAGCTTGTCCAGCTCGGCCAAAGTCTCACCATATTTGGCCTGACGCTGGCTGTCTTTATTGATCCAAGTGGTCAGAGCCGCCTCGCGAGCCTTGCGATCTTCGAGCATGGTCGACTTACCATAGAACTCGATCATCGAAGTGAAGTTCTTAGCATAGTTAGCCAGACCGGCGATTAAGCTCTCATACTTGATACGCTCGTCGCTGCCCTCGGGCGCGGTTTCTTTGATGATCTCGATAAAGCGCTCACGCAGCATCTTGCCTTCTGGGTAAGCCCACTCGAACTGGTTTTCCACTTCGTTGGCAGTGCGGTAACGGTTGGTGCGACCCGGATAACCAGCCACCATGACGAAATCGCCATCGCTCACGCCCTTGGCCGATACCTTAAGGAAGCTCTTTGGCTCGTAAGGCACGTTGTCTTTGCTAAAGTCTGCTGGCTTACCATCTTTGGCGACATAGCCGCGATAGAAGGAGAAGTCACCAGTGTGGCGTGGCCACATCCAGTTATCGATATCACCGCCGTACTTACCTACGCTGGCCGCTGGGTTATATACCAGGCGCACATCGCGGATCTCAAGCTGCTTAACCAGGTAATATTCCAAGCCGCCGTGGAAGCTGTATACCTGACAACGGTAGCCGCCACCGGCCTCACACTGAGCAACCAGTTGTTTCTCTTTGGCCTCGATACCCTGATAAAAGTCGTTACCGACCTTGTTTTCCAGGCCCGCTTTCACCTTGTCGGTCACATTGGTCACTTCTTCGGTGACATAGATGCGCGAACCAGGGGTAGCGGGTAGCTCTTCACTGTAACTCTTGGCTAGAAAACCATCTTTAAGCAGGTTGTTCTCTGGGGTCGAATTGTATTGAATTGAGCCGTAGGCACAGTGATGGTTAGTGACCACCAATCCCTTTGGCGACACGAAAGACGCGGTACAGCCACCCAGGCTGATCACGGCATTCATGGGAAATTCGGTGAGTTTAGAGATAGATTTGGCGTCGATTTCCAGCCCTTTGGCTTTCAGCTCATCAGCCATGGCGGGCAGTTGATATGGCTGCCACATTCCCTCATCGGCTTGTGCGCCGAAAGCAGCAGCGAACGCCACTGTTACGAGTAACTTTTTCATTTGCTAAGTCCGTTTTATCGTTATAAAAATTTTTATAATACCCATTGGCTTTTTGAGTATTCAGCGCAATGAATACTCAAAAAGCCCTACAAAAAAGTCGGGCAATCGCCCGACTTTATCATAAATTGCTGAGTGACAAACAGCTTAGCAAAAAAGCTAAAAAGTAAGCAGTTATTTCCGGCTAGGGAAACACCTTAGCGTTAACCACTTTCTTCAGGCGAATTTTACAGCGCAACCCAAAGCTGAGCGGCAATAATCACCAGTCCCACTAAGGCTGATGCCCCTAGGGCAAAATTACCGCCACCGACCTGGTAACCACCCAGGTTTTGTTTACGCTGCCCCAGCGCCATAGCGATAGGCAAGAAGATGATCATCACCACCAATGGCAAAGCGGCAAAACCTAGCACCTTAATAAATCCATCAGGATAGTAAAGTGCACACAGCAGCGGAGGCACAAAGGTGACCAGCCAGGTTTGTACGCGACCTAAGAGGTTATCTCTGGCACGAGTCAGCTCGGCAATATAATCAAACAGGCTCATGGTCACCCCAAGGAAAGAGGTGATCAGCGCCAGATTGGCAAACAGATCGATACACTGACGCAAAATGTCTGAGTGAGCAATCGCCTGCAGCGCCGACACTAACTTAGGTAGTGACCCCTCGAAACCGTGCACTGTTGCCCCACCTACTGTCCCTAAAGTCACCATCAACCAAAGGATATAACAGAGCAGTGGAATGCTAGAACCTATCATGAGCACCTTGCGCAGTGACATGGCATCGCCATCTAAGTAACGCACTATAGTGGCGATACAGACATGGAAACCGAAAGAGGTAAAGACCACAGGGATCGCTGCCAACCAGAGGTTACCCAGCTCGCCCTTAGAGACGATTTCGGCAGAGGATTCACGCAGAATATAAGTTGGGCTTACCTCGGGCAGCAAAAACAGCACCACGATAACAAACAGTGCCACCATGGCCGTAAACAGCACCCGTGAAACCTTGTCGATCCAAGACACTCCAATGGCAATAAAACCACCGAAAATCAAGGTAAAGAGTAACACTGCAGCCTCATGACTCACCTTGATCCCCAGAGGTTCAAAGCGCGACTCTAACAGGGAAGATCCCCCCATCAGGTAAACCATGGTCAGAGCAAACAGCAGGCTGAGGAAGGAGCCCCCCTGGATCAGCTGTCCAACCTTGCCGAGTGTCTTGCCCGTGATGGCGTGAACATTAAGCCCTACCCCAGCACGTAAGTTAATCTCTAACATCAGCAGCGAGGTATAAATAGATACCCCCCAAATCACCACCAATAGCAGTAAGGCTGGTATTGTCCCCAATGAAGCGGTAGCCAGAGGCAATGCCAACATGCCTCCCCCAATTGCGGTGCCCGCAACGATGGCAATAGAGCCAAGCATTTTTAAGTTCACAAAATTGTCCTGTCTTTTTTAATTTTCTCTTTTTGGAAGGTCAGATTTAGAACGGCTGCGAAGGCGGGAATTAGTCATAAAACACACTAAGCGATAGCCTCCTAACCGAACTATGGAACTCTGTCCTAGTACGCGTTGGGTTGGCCTCAACAGCTTAGCTATACACTATCTTCCGATTTAACTAAGCCCCTGAGGCTGTCTAAATCGGTAACAATATCGATAGGTTTGTTTCATCACTACCTTTACTCTATAAATTTGACTGTTTGGCACATTAACAGAGGCGTTGCCAGCGCACAAGGTATCGCGCGGGATTGGGCGCAAGATTACACAAAGGCGCAAAAAGCGCGAAACAACTTGTCTACAGCGTAATCATTGCGCATAAAAATTGCTCATTAGTACTCACCAGCTTGCGCCTCAAACGGATTTGGGTATAATTGCCGCCACTGCTTCAGGGGAGTAGCTAACAAGGCGAGCAATTGCCTTGAGTGAGTGTCAACATACTTGGCCACATGCCATGGTACTTACGGTAAGGGGGAACACCTTTTACTTTGCAAGACCTGAGCACGGTTACCGTTCATTCATTAGGGGGCGGCGGATCGTGCTTGGATTTTTTGCCCCCTTAGGAACTATGATGGAAGCTTTACTCGCCTCAACCTTCACCGTCGCTATTGCCGAGATCGGCGACAAGACTCAGCTGCTGGCACTCATACTCGCCGCACGCTTTAGAAATAAAACCGCCATTATCTTAGGGATCTTTCTCTCGACCCTGGCAAACCATTTCGCCGCCGCCTGGTTAGGCCAATGGGCCATCAACTGGATAAGCCCAGAAGTCGCCACCTATATTGTCGCTTTCTCCTTCTTTGCTATCGCCCTCTGGGTACTGGTACCGGATAAAGTTGATGCCGAAGAGAGTCGTTTTTATAAGATGGGCCCCTTTGTCGCGACCTTTATTCTCTTCTTCCTCGCCGAGATGGGCGACAAGACTCAGGTCGCCACAGTGGTTCTATCGGCCAAGTATGACGCCTTAGCCCTAGTCGTGTTAGGTACCACACTGGGCATGATGATTGCCAACGTGCCCGTGGTCCTTGCCGGTCACTTCAGCGCCGAGAAACTGCCGATGACATGGATCCACCGTGGTTGCGCAGCCCTGTTTGCCCTGCTGGGTGTCGCAACCCTGTTCTATTAAACCAAGGTTCTATTAAACCAAGGCCCTGGCTCGAAAATCAGATTAAGCCTTAACAAAAAGCCAGTGACTCGAGTCACTGGCTTTGTTCTACAGGTTAGTTATTTACAGGCGGTTATAGGCCCAGTCCCTGTTTGATGCGCTGTCCATAGTCTTCATCGGCCTTGAAGAAGTGGGCTAACATGCGCTCTTGTACATCCATGCTTGCCTGACTTAGCGAACCTGAGATGGTTGCGGCTAATCTGGCTTTCTCCTCCTCACTAAAGATGCGATACAGGTTACCCGCCTGGGTATAGTCATCCTGATCGTAACGGCTATAGCGATCGGCTTCGCCGTCGAGCCTTAGCGGCGGCTCAGCAAACTGATTGGGCTCAACCAAGGCTTCAGAGGTGCTATTCGGACCATAGTTGGCACTGGCATCGCCGCCCGTCTGACTGCCGCTGAAGGGGCATTGAGTCCCCGCCATGGCGCCACCACGTTGATGATGGTTAGCCTGAGTCGCATGGGGGCAGTTCACCGGCAACTGGTTATAGTTGGCACCAATACGATAGCGCTGGGCATCGGCATAGGCGAACAGACGCGCCTGCAACATCTTATCGGGTGATGCGCCGACACCGGGCACCAGATTACTCGGCGCTAGGGCCACCTGCTCCACTTCGGCAAAATAGTTTTGCGGCAGACGGTTAAGCTCCAGTACACCTATCTCGATCAGTGGGTAGTCACCATGTGGCCAAACCTTAGTCAGATCGAACGGATTGATATAGTAAGAGTTGGCATCTTCTTCCGGCATGATCTGCACATTCACTGTCCAGCGCGGGAAGTTATCATCTTGGATCGCCGCCACCATGTCTCGCTGTGACGAGTCAGGATCGATCCCCTTAAGCTTGTCCGCCTGCTCGTTGGTCAAATTCGCCACGCCTTGCTGCGACTTAAAATGGAACTTAACCCAGAAACGTTCACCCTTGGCATTCCAGAAAGAGAAGGTGTGCGAACCATAGCCGTGCATCTGGCGATAGTTAGCCGGAATACCACGGTCTGACATCAAGATGGTCACCTGATGCATGGCTTCTGGGTTGAGTGACCAAAAGTCCCACATCGCCTGTGGATCTTTCAGGTTGGTCATGGCGTTACGCTTCTGGGTATGGATAAAGTCTGGGAACTTGATGCCATCACGCAAGAAGAAGGTTGGCGTATTGTTACCGACGATATCGTGATTACCGCGCTTGGTATAAAAACGCAGACCGAATCCACGGGGATCGCGCTCGGCATCGGCTGAGCCCATCTCGCCGCCCACGGTAGAGAAGCGTACAAAGGTCTCTGTCTGCTTACCTTCGCCATTAAAATGATCGGCAATGGTGTAATCGCTCAGATCTTTGGTCAGGGTGAAGGTACCATAGACGCCAGTGCCCTTGGCATGAACGATACGCTCGGGAATGCGTTCGCGATTAAAGTGCGCCAGCTTCTCGATAAGGTGCCAATCTTGAAGTAACAGCGGGCCACGCTCACCGGCTGAAAGTGAGTTTTGGTCGTCGGCAATCGGGGCACCGCTTTGGCTGGTTAAGTAGTTCGTTGTCATAATTCGCTCCATCCTGTGTGATCTATTTTCGGTCAATGGCTTTTAGGGTCGAGTCAGCTCAACCAGTCTTCGATAACATCAAATATTGTGGCCATGATTTATGCTCCTCTGAGTCCCACCCTTGAGTGGCTAAGCCCAGCATTTAACTTGTCGATGCAGTAAGACTAGTCGACAAGCCAACAAAGCGAAAACGATTAAAACGAATAACGCTAAACTATTTTTTAGATTAGAAATGAAAAGCTAAATCGGTTATATCCCAAGTGATGTGATCTGCAAGGCGCGCGCAGCAAAGCGTGCCAGCCCCACAGCGCTTTGACGCTGGAACAACAAAAGCCCTAGACACTAGTGAGCGATAGGCCTGACAAACCAAGTGGCCAAGCGAGGTACAGAAAGGGATAAGTTAAGCTTTAAGATATGGCACTGTTTAGGGGGAACTGAATAGGGAGAGCTGTGCTAGGAGACCTCTGCTAGGAGACCTGTGCGGGTAAGCTTAGGCGCGGACCTTAGCCCGCACCTTAACCATCAATCGTCTTTATCCAGGGTCACAGTACTGGCTCGATACAGCTTCACCAGATAATAGGCATCGATCAACACGATAAAAAAGTTCACCAAAGCCACAGGCAAAGCGTCGATAGCCAATCCATAGGCGACAAACAGGGCGGCGCCGAACAGGTTCCACCAGCGCAGTTTCTTGATATTGGACATCATCAGGGAGATGGCGACCACCACTGAGGCCAGATAGCCGACCCACTCCCAAATTGTTGCCATTTCCATAGGCACTCCTTAACCCTAAAATAACTTTCCTTAATTATGGACACTAGCACCAACAAGCGACAGCAAAGGCGAAAAATTATCTCTGCAATTCAGATGCATGGCCATGCTATTGTCAGCCACCTCGCCGTCGGCGCTATCCCTGAAGCCATTAACGCCTGATGTTTAACGCCTAGAGCTTTAACACCTAGAGCTTCAACACCTAGTTTTTAACACCTAAGCCCTTAACACTTGGGTCTTAACGCTTTACGACGGCCGCCGTCATACGGGAGATACAGCATAGCTCGCCCGCGCTATTGTGGATTAAGATCTCCCACACTGAGCTGCGTTTACCCAGATGAACCGGCTTGGCGGTTGCTGTTAATGTGCCGTTGCGCGAGGCCTTAAGATGGTTAGCGTTGATCTCCTGACCCACGCAGTAATACTGCTCAAAATCCACCACAAAATTAGCCGCGTAGCTGGCAACCGTCTCGGCCAGGGCCACGTTGGCACCGCCATGAACAATACCTAAAGGATTATGCACCGCAGGGGATGCCGGCATGGTCGCCTTCATATAATCGTCGCCAATCTCGCTGATGGTGATCCCTAGGGTCTGCATCAAAGTACCTTTGCCGTGCATACCGGCGTCCATCTTAGCGCAATCTTCAAGGGTGACAGGTCTAAACCAAATACTCATTGCTCATTCCATTATTCACAAAATCAAAACTGAGCAGTTAGTCTACTGTGGAAACTGATTATAAGATATAGGAACCAAGGTGTTATCTATATACACCCGGCCTTAGGGGTGGCCTTCATTCGCCCTGAATTATTAGTCTCGTCTGCCGCCAATAAGCTGCATCAAGTGGGTTTGTGTGACGAATGAAGACCTAGGGTAACTGGTAAAATTTGTCTCTGTTTCTGCAGGTCATGACGCCGCATTAAGCCTTGAGTACCACGCCATTTTCGCGCGACAGTTTAGCCTGAAAAACCGAATAAACAAGCCCGATGAGTCGAGTCAAAATAGAAAAATATCACAGCGTTACCTAAGACACAGATTTGATGAGCGCGCGCTACACTCTGTAAAACAACCGCTAACATAGCGCCAAATTCACGCCTAAAGAGATGACACATAATTGAGGCCAAAGCGTAACAGCGAAGAGGCGATAAAAAAGCCCAACCAAAAGGTTGGGCTCTGATTCAAATACTAAGATATCGGTTAATTTACCATATTAAATTAAAACCTAACTGCCGCAGCCATCAGGACTTCTAGAGTTGATATAGCGAACATCTTTCGCTCTGTCATAGCTAGCAGGATCGAGCGTGCCATGCTTTTTGATAAATTGATAAAGCATATCGGCATCAATAAAGCCTGTGTCCCTCGCCTTTTCCTTCAACTTAGGATATTTGTTACCGCCCGCAGCATTATAGCTAGGAAGGGTAAATCGGTACTTATCCATTAATTTGAAGGGCTTGTCACCCACCATTCTGATATCGACATCTTTAGCTTTACAGTCAACTGTCATCTTAATGCCGCTGAAGTGGGCAAAGCCGCCAGAACCTCGAGTCTTAAGTGCAACTTTAGACAGATATTTCTTAAGTTCGGCCCCATCCATCTCGGTCACTGTCACACTGTTGGAAAAAGGCTGCACCTTAAGCACATCACGATAGCGAATAGGCCCTTTCTTTATCGTGGCGCGAATCCCCCCTGAGTTCATGATGCCGAAATCGGCTGGCACGGGGAGCTGAGTCTGAGCATGGGCTATCATGATGCCTAGCGGCGTCGCTTGATTACGAACAACCTTACGCTTACCAACGAAATCAGCCTTGGCAACACCAATCTGTTCTCTCAACTTCAATTGCCCTTTTGCCTGATAAGGGCGAAGCAGTTCAAGGGTTTCCTTATCCTTGGGGGTCAACATATGCGCTGGATAATAGGAACCAAACTTGGTTTCAGTATTTACTGGTACCAGCTGGTAATTAGCCAAGTGTAGCTGGCCGCCATAGTATTCAAAATCGGCGCGACCAACGAACTTGCCCCACTCATAGGCTTGCATGATCCAAGTGCCATTTTGACGGTCAGGCTTACAAGGCTCATCTCGACCATAATCTTCTACGTACTCACCTGTGTCGCCTTCCATACAAACAGGCAACTGCGAATGGCCGCCTATGATGGCTTGGATTTGGCCAGGCTTTAGGCTGTTAGCCAATGCAACATCACCAGGCGCGTTACTACCATGTCGACCATTTTCATAATGACCCATATGGGTGAGACCAAAAACAAGATCCGGTTGATGTTTCTCTTCAAGCTCGGCCAAAATAACTTTCACCTCAGCTTGAGGAGAAGTGAATTTAAAATCTTCAACAAACTCTGGGTTACCGATCTCGGCAGTATGTTCTGTCGTCAGGCCAACCACGGCTAGCTTCAAGCCTTGAACCTCAAATAGCTTGTAGGGCTCAAAGTAGCGTTGCCATTCACCATCGACCTGACGATAGATATTGGCCGATAACCAAGGGAATTTTGACCAGCCTCTCTGCTTATCCATCACAACGGATGGATTATCAAACTCATGGTTACCCACGGCCATAGCATCATAACCAAGATGATTCATGCCGATAAAATCAGGCTCAGCGTCTTGAAGATCGGACTCTGGTACACCTGTATTGATATCGCCACCTGAGAGCAGTATCGTCTGCCCACCTTGTACGGCGACCTCTTTACGAATTTGATCAAGTATGGTTTTTCGTGCCGCCATACCATACTCGCCTCTCGAGCCATGCCAAAAACGGCCGTGATGATCGTTGGTATGCAGCAAGGTGAAACGCTTACAGTCATCACCGGCGGCTTGACAGGCAATCGATGCTGTCGTCTTAGGCGCCTCTTCCACCTTTTTCTTACCACAGCCGCTCAATGCTAACGACAAAGCGATAGCGCAGCCGGCTAGGACCAGGCCAGAAGGACGGAGTGAAGTATTCATAATAATCCTTCAAAATTATTCAGATCAGCGTTGTCACTGACCCTAAAGGCTTTATGTCGATATAACGAACTCAGCCCACAAGGTGAGGTGTAGACAACGTCTGTAGAGTTAAAAAAAGCAGCACCCAGAGCGATTCCGGTGCTGCTTTTTCAGGCTTAGCTGATGACTAACCTTGGCGACGACGCCACCACATTACCGGTAGTAGCAGCATCACAAGACCACCTAAACTACCTGCGCCATCTGGCTTAGTCCAACCAGGCTCTTCGGTGTTTTTGACCTCGATGCTAACAAACTCGCTGACGCTTTCTCCGTCAACAGTTACCGTGAGCTCAAACACAAGCTCTTGGTCAATATTGACGCTAGGTGACGTCACATCAAGTGTCAGGCCAGTAGCAGTATACTCTGCCGAACTTCCAGATACCTGCTTCCAGCTATAGCTAGCGCCTTCAGGCGCATCGGCAACAGTTGCTGTGATAGAAGTAGCATCACCTTCGTTCACTATGGTGGTACCGGCAAACTCCACATTCAGACTCAAAGGCACATTGATCACGCTTAAGCTCACCGCTTTGCTTGTTTGCAAAGTGCCGTCGCTGATGGTCACAGTAAAGTTCAACGTCTCGTCGGCGTTAACCATTGGCGCAGTCAGAGACAATATTGCCTGGTCACCAACAAGCGTTTTCTCTTCACCAAGGACTTGCTCCCACTTATAAGTCAGAGCAACGCCTTCACCAGCAGTGATTGCAGAAGCGTCTAGGGTGTATTCAGCGCCTTCGGTGACACTCTCAGGCGTTACAAGATCACCGTCGACCACCAAAACGGGGGTTGGGTCGTCACCACAGACGGCACCATACACTTCTTGCACTAACTCTGGACGGTCAATGAAAGGATTACGGTTACCCTGGTATTTATATACCTGGTTGTTACGGTTCTGCTCATAACTATCAACAGGGTCTAACTTGTTCCATGCATACAGCGTACAGAGCGTACCAATCAGCGGAGCGCTATCCTCTTCTGTCGTCGTTAAACGATCAACGGCAACGAGATCAGGCATATTAGTCGTCGCGGTATCGGTTCCTTGATAGCGGGTATCCATATACATAATCATACGGGCGACATCGCCTTTCACTTGATCGCGAGGCTCCCAGCAGTCGGCAGCCAAGTCCAGATAGTTACCGGTACCAACACCATTAAATAGCACCTCTTCACCTGTATCCTTACAGGCTCCAAAGTCATTATTGCTTCGCGCCGTGTTGATACCAGGATCAGAAGGACGTAGGTGATGGGCATCGGTATACCCCCACTGAGACTCGCTTGGGAAGCCATGGCTCTTGGCCCAAACGTGTTCACGGTTCCACTTGCCTACACCACTACCGCTCGTCTGGTTGTCGTACTTGGAAATCGACTCACCTGTGTAGATTTCGATAACATTTTTATCGTTAGCGGGATCTTGGTCAGCGTAGGTCAATGCACTCCACACCTGCTTATAAGTCAGTTGCTTATGATCTTTAGCTATGATAACTGACAAGGCATTCTTCAGCTCTTCTGCATTGGCAAATTCGCCACTCAAAACCTCTGAGTAATAGATTTCGCCATTGAAACTAGCAGGATCGGCAACCGGAGTCAGGGTCTCACACCCCGTACAAGGACCTGTTTCTGGCTTTGGCTCTGGAGGCGTGACAGAACCATCACATGCCCCCTCACCAGCACAACCCAGACCATCAGCGGTATCGCTATCAAATACGGCCCATTGGTTGTTGGCACCTGGGAAATCGGCTTCGGCTACCGTGTCACCAGCAGTGACACTGGCTTTACGACGCAGGGTCTTATTCGCAGTAGAGAAGTTGGCGTCGTTTGGATCTGTCCAGGCAGAACCCGGATCTTCACCGCGCTTCCCGAAGCGATCGATAACCACATCATCTTTGGTCAATACCAGCGCATCGTCACCGTTAAAGTAAGTGACGGTAGATGCACTGCCTTTCTTGAACGCTTCAGCGGCACTTGCGTTGTGGAATATAATGGTCTTGCCTGGCTCCAGAATGCCAGTCAAGGTCTCTGTATTACCTGGATCAGTGCTTCCGTTGCCAAACAGGGTCAGCTTATAAACGTTGGCATCCAGATCGATAGCACTGCCACCGACGTTGGAAATCTCAATCGCTTTATTGTTGCTGCTGCCTTCAATATATTCGGTAATCAAGAGTACGCCAGGCGTCGCTTCAGAACTACAAGCGCCTTCACCCGGGCAGCCAAGGCCGTCAGATGTGTCTTGGTCGAAGACCACCCATTGATTGTCAGTACCGGGGAAATCAGCCTCGGCTACAGTATCACCAGTGGTGACGCTGGCTTTACGACGCAGTGTCTTATTCGCAGTAGAGAAATTCGCATCGTTTGAATCCTTCCAAGCCGAGCCCGGATCTTCACCACGCTTACCGAAACGATCGATGACTGCATCGTCTTTGGTCAATACCAAGGCATCATCACCGTTGAAGTAAGTGACGGTAGATGCACTGCCTTTCTTGAACTCTTCAGCGGCACTCGCGTTGTGGAAAATAACGCTCTTGCCAGGCTCCAGCGTACCAGTCAGCGTCTCGGTATTACCTGGGGCAGTGCTTCCGTTGCCAAACAGCGTCAGCTTGTAAACATTGGCATCAAGATCGATAGCGCTGCTACCTAGGTTGGAAATTTCAACGGCTTTGTTGTTGCTGCTGCCTTCGATGTATTCTGTAATCACTAAATTAGCACTGGCACCTGTTGATAGGCTGCCCAAAACCATAGCAGTAGCCGCAGCAACTGCATTCTTTTTAATTCTCATAATCGTATCTCTATTTAAATCCTTGATGGGAAACGCACTGCCCAAAGGCAGGCGTTTCATTATCGAGATCAACGCTTATTTGCGAAGACGACGGCGCATAACAGCCAGCCCGAACAGGGACAACAAGCTGATAAAGCCAGTGCTACCAGCCTTACCATTACCGCCAGTGTGATCGACTTCCTCTTCGACAATGTCTGCAATCAAGGCGTCACGGTTAGATACCTTAGCTCGGAACTCTTGCTTAGATCCTGCTACAAGTTCACCATCACGCAGTAGGCTTACGGTGACCTTGTAGATAGCTGACGGCGCGCCAAAGACCTCGAAATTCACCAAAGCTGTCTCTTCATTCGCAATGACAACATTAGGCAGAACCATTTGGGTCAAATCTAAGCGCTGTTCATCATCTGCTGGCGTCATGCTGATGGTCGCAACATCGCCAACTTGAACAATGTCAGCTGGGAGCTGGTAAGGAACCTTGATCAGTTTTCTCAGTTTTGGCAGGTTAAGCGGCACGTTAGCATCCGCATCACCTGGCTTATAACTCAGGGTAATGAGTGCTGGGTCGTGATCCGACGCGCGATAGATGTTTGGCTTATAGAACTTATGCGTTCCAGTACCGTCGATACTTCCTTTAAAGGCGTTTTGGTAGTCGTACAGGCTAGTCTCTGCCGCATTGACGTGCCAATCAGTCGCATCAATCACGCGATCTTTTAGAGATGGTGAGATCAAGATGTGGTCAAGTGAACCAATTTCGTCACTGAATGAGTAACTCCACGGTGTCTTGCCCTTCTCCTTGAACTTTTCACCAACGATATCTATGTAGCCATAGGTCTTAGTGATGGTGACCGGAGAGCCATCTTGGTTAAACTGGGGCTTAGGTCCAAGGAAAGTGTGGCTAGCGGTAACAATCGTCTTGTTACGTGGGTTCTCAGTAAGCACCAGTACTGGATCTTCTTTACCATAGGCGTTCAAATCACCAAGGATAATCTTATCCCCTGGAATATCTTCCATCTCTTCGCCTAAGTGCACAGCGCCAGCGACGCGGAACTCGGCACAAGATCCTTGGTAATCAAGATCCGGAGCAGTACGGTTGTTCCAAGTCGTGGCATTACCAAACTCAACACCTTGCCACTCTTCCCAACAAGTAGAGCCTTTTGACTTAAAGTGATTGACAGATAACGTCAAGCGTTTACCTGTTTGGTTAATGATAAAGGTTACAACCAAGGCATCACGATGGTAATTCTGACCGTTCTCAAGAATCTCCTCGTACTGATCTTTGATCACCTCACCGAGATTGTTCACTATGGTAGGCGCTTTCTGTTGAGGCATTGGGATAACGCGAGTACGTTCAATGCTCATCTTGCTTGGACGATATATGATACCGGTAGCGATGGCGTCAGAACCAATGGCGTCCAGGTTATCCAACATTTGATTGCCGTTGTTGTCGAAGCCAACAAACACATAACGGTTCTCTGTGGAGTTAGGGCCATTATAATCTTGAGCGCGCTCTTCCACATACTCGATATTGACCTGGTTGACGATCTCAGCGATAGCACTGGCATCACCAAAACCGTTGTTTTCAATCTCCATCAGGGCCATTACATCGGCATCCTGAGCACGGATAATTTCTACCAGCTTAGCTCTCTGATTAATGTATTCATCATAGCTCTCTGCACCTCGGCTTTGACCATAGTTGTTATTGTCGCCACCGAAAGGAGAGTTGAAGAAGTTAAACAGGTTCTGACTGGCAACGCGGATAGCAAACTCATCTTTTGCCACGTTCTCTTTCAGATCAGGCTTAGTCGTACGCGGTAGGTTGTGAATAAAGTTATCACTGGTCAACTGGTTAGTGATCGTCAGGCTGTAATCCTGATCATACTTGTCAGTACCTGGGATCAACTCAGTTTCATATTGACTGATCACACCCTGGGCGTTAACCAGACTATCGTCGATACGAATATAGTTGGTGTGTGGGTCACTGTTGAAACCAGCGTAATAAGGTATTTCGGTACCATTTGACTTAGTGGCACTTTCAATCACTAAACGATAGTCATTGTTTTGCTCATAGGCCGCCTTAGACTCAGGGCTTCCCGCAACATGCAAATGGTTGGGCTGCAAGTTAGGACGCTTATAAGCCGCCACCATGTTGTTACGGTTATGCCCTTTTTGACTGTCGAGGTAGTTGTAACTGAAGCTGCGAGTGATACGCATATCTTGGTTACCTTCAGTCTGAGGATCCAGATCTGTAGGCAAGCTAACTAACATACCTTCGTAACGCTCTAGGGTCTTATCGAAAGAGCCGTTATCGGCTTCTAGCACTTCAATGGAAGTCGGGACGGTTACGGATATGCTGGAGTCGGTAACTTCCCAAGTATCTGCAGCAAGCGTAGTTTGGCCTTCCAATTCAGTGACAACGCTGCCAAGGCAAACCTTCTTACCCACCATACCGCTGTCTGCACTGCCACTCTTAACGAAGATACCGTCAGAGGTCATGGGGTCGCCATCAACTTGCACATCCCGCAGATAAAAACCTTTATTGGGTAGAGATACAACTGCAGTAACAATACCTTCTACGGCAACCTTCTCGTTCTCTATAGGAGAGACAAATCCAGTTCCTTGAATAGCATTAATGCGAGTTAGGTTCTCACACACAAAGGGAACATATGCTTCGGCAAAGTTGGGCGCACCTACCGTTTCGGTAGTGAGTTCAAGTTGTTCCCATTGAGATGCATTGTACTTATCTGATTGAGGTGGTGGATTGCCATCTAGAGTCAACCTGCGGCGAAGAGTGACGTTCTTAGCCCAAAAACTGGTGTCATCGACACCACCAATACGGTCTATGGGTTTGCCATCATGTTGGATGAAAAACCCGTCATTCCCGCTTAAATCTAAATGGGAATAGGTCGATGGGTCGCCATCACTAATTACGTAGGTTCCACCGTTACCAGTTACCGTATCTTTGTAGTCTTGGCTGGCATCCTTATTAAGAATGACCAAAGACTTACCAGGTTCAATGGTTGCTCCAGTCAAAAGAGGAGAACCATCCGCCTTTTTCAGTTCATTATTGTATTTACCGTTACCACGCAAAAATGCTTTGGTTGTATCGGTGAAAGTAAAGGCTTCTGTTGCATGAGTATTGGTGATCTCAACAGCGCTCATTTCTGCACCAGGATCGGCAGGGTAATGATCTTTTTGGGTCATTTCGGTGATCAGCAGGTCTTCAACGCCAGCAAAGGCGCCCATGCTGATGGTGCTGGCAATGGCCAGCGACAGGAAACTTTTCTTCATAGTAAACTCTATAAAATTGAATTCGATTCGGACTAGAAGTAGATACGCGCGTACGCATAGCCAGCTTCAGGGGCTTCGCCAACTCGGCCTTCTACAGACAGCACGATGTCGCGGGCAGGACGATAGTTGAAACCTAAACTGGCCCACTGACGCTCTTTTCCGTACTCAGGTGGCAGCTCAGAGTAGTCGTAATTCGGACCGATCAAATCCCAGCCCTCGTACTCTTCATGGTTTACAGAACCAATGATTTCCCAATGTTCATTCAGATCGTACTTAGCACTAACCGTTAGCCCCTGATTACGGAAGGTCTGATAATCTAAGTGCACGTCACCACTCTTGCGTGTGGATAGGTCTTCATCTTCTAAAAAGCCATTTAAACCAATAGAAAAATCAGGCATCACTTTCAGTCGAACACCCACCCCTATCTGTTGCTGTTCACCATATTTACTGATGCCGTTAGAACCACCGCGAGTTTCTAAGCCAACCACGACAGATACCAGATCAGACATCCAGCCAACATATCCGTTAACTATGTCACCTTGCAGAGCACCACTCTTGTGTTCACCCTCGTATGAGTAAGAAACGCCGAAAATAAGGTTTTCAAACGCAGCTTGATATTTAACAGTGTTTTCTTGATCACCCGCTTCACCCGTTTCAACAGACTTGTTGAAAGTGAAGTCACCAAAGTGGTCATAATCGTCGAATGCAGTATCGGTTAAGCCGAGTTCAATCCACTGGTTATCTGTTAAGAGATAGCCTACGTACAATTTGTCGATGGCCAACTCAAACTCACCGTCGCCGCCAAGCCAGTTACGACGTTGGTAATCGAGTTCAAGACGATAGGTAAACTGTTGACGTTGACCCTCCACGCCCATGGTGGCGAAGCTATCATCGACATAGCCCTTGGTATCGTAAAACTCATCATGGTTGTAATCTGGATGAGTATCAAAATGCCCACCAACACCTACTTCACCATATAAGCGAACGTGATCACCTTGATTATCACCATCTAACATCACCGCGCTCACTGAACCCGCACTAAGCATTGTGGCGGTAGCGATTGCAACTACAGATTTTTTTAACATTCCTGTTACTTCCAATTAGTAATTTGTCAGCCAATAGTTGAAGGCCGAACTTAAAATTAAAAATGTTTATTAGTAAATTCTTAAACTGCCAACTACTTAGGTAGGTGGAGCACTCGATGGCGATATCGACGATACCTTGATTACGTTTTTCATATATCAACCCCATTTTTATAATAATCACGCTAAATCCCATTAACGTGCGCCGCGATTGTTGCAAAATGTAGCAACAAAAAAAAGAAGGGTTAGTCACATTTGAAGTGCATAAATTGTTGTTAAGCAAAGAAAAATAGCCCGGAAATGACCACAATAAAGAACAAGCTAAAAACAAATAGAGCATAAAATCTAACTAATCATAGACTTAATAAAAAACAAGGTTGCCTGTTATTTTTGTGTAACTTGATGTGAAATTTGAATGTTTTTTTTATGAAAAACTAAATTTAGATCACTAAACTGCCACTACAAACTAGAGGTGGGTCGTAAAATCGGTAAATCTGCCGTTTTTAACCACACTTTAAAGTAGAAGTTATCACTTCTTCATTGGTAACCCGCCATGATTAGAATGATTTGAGCACTCTCGAATGTACAACCAGAACCACCAAGGTTTTATACCTTCTCAGATAACTCAAACAGGCATTTACTGACCTTTAATACTGCTGTGTTGCAGTTAAAGTTTAACTGATGGAATATCGTGATTTTGTAATTGCAGAATGCCAGTGTTTAACTCAAGAGAAATTTCAACTCTTAGTAGCAAGAATAGTTGCGAGAATAGTCGCGATGACTTTTTTGGGGGGGAGATTAGAAATCGATCTATAAACTTAAAAACTTATTGTAGAAATAAGATGTGGCCTTGAATAACAAGGTACCAACGCAACTCTTGATGAATAGGTCTATCGAAGGGCGCCATAAAAATCAGAGTCCGAACTGAATTTGACTCATTTTTACCCAGCGCCATTTTTCAATTAAGTCCACACAAACATCGATAATTGAAGCTTTCAATCAAGGGGATATATGGACTATTGTGCTTAGCGTTCCTACCTAAGAACAAAACTCGAAATGACAGGCGTTCGCCTGAGACCAGCGTAGCAGCTCAACACGATTGCGTGACTGTGTCTTACGAAAGATAGAAGAGATATGGGCCTTCACGGTATGCTCGCTGATACAAAGACGATCGGCAATCTCCTTATTGCGGGCACCGCTTGAGACCAGCTGTATGATGGTGCGCTCGCGGCTGGTTAACTTTTGCAGCATGGCCACCATGTCTTGAGTCAGCTCCACCCCGCTATCTTGGCGGTTAACGAGTTGGCGGAACACCTTAGAGATCAGAGGTCTGTCATACCATAGCTCGTCATTCACCATCTTACGCAGGCCAGTTAACAAGAGATCCATCCGCTGGTCGGAAAAGAGTAAACCGCGTACGCCAAGTAAGAGCGCCGATTCGGGCTCCAGGGTGCCGCGATCCACATGATAGAGGGCCAGAGGCACATGGGGGAGTAAACGGGCGACAATCAGGGGCACACCCTTGCTATCTAACGCTGCGCCTTTTTGAGCGATCAGATAAAAACTGTTGCGGTCTCGCTCAGGATCTAAGTCGCTGACCTGACGCGCTATACGTGTCTTTAACCCGATAGATTCGGCCAGAACGGCCAAATGACATTGTGTCGAATCTTGATGCAGGAACACCAGTTCATCAATTTTACTCATACGCTTCTCTCCCTGAAAAGCATTTCATCGCATCATCAATCATAATGAGTTCAGCTATCCCTATTATTTATCTTTATGAACTTCCTTTCCAAAGTCCAAGTCATCACCGAATTCAATCGACCAGGACTAGTAAAAAAGTGTGTCAGCTATATTAGCTAACTCTGGTGAGAATAGTTATCACTATTGGTTATATCAAGCTAATTTATCACATCAGAAGCATATAATAATGCTTCTGATGCCGGAGACAAGCTACAGATTATTATTGCTTTTTCAATTTTTGCAGCAGACTATCATGCCAGCGAGACAGTAAAATGACACACGCTAGGGCGCCGATCAAGGCCATCCCCATGTCTGACTGAGTGTCCCACACATAGCCCTGGGTACCGAGAAATGCCTCGGCATCTTCGCCCGTTGCCAACGCCACCCACCACTCGATCAACTCATAGAAGGCAGACAATGCCAAGGCAAAGCAACACACCACAAAATGACACCAGGCTCCAGGTTTCACCACCTCAAGACGCAGAAACACCTCTCGTGCCAATAACGCAGGGATAAAGCCCTGGGCAAAATGACCCACCTTGTCATAGTTATTGCGTTCGCTGCCCATCCATTCGGCTATGGTGTCAAACAAGGGCACCTCGGCGTAGGTATAGTGTCCGCCAACCATAAGAACAACGGCGTGTATCAAAATCAGGCCATAGGCCAGTGAAGTCAGCGGAAAACGTTTGCGGGTGAAATAGAGGATAGGCAAGGCGATCAACGCAGGGACAACCTCTAAAAACCAGGTAAAGCTATCTTTAGGTTCAATCCCTGACCAGATCAGCACGGCGAAAAAAATTGTGAGCCACACAGTGCTTTTATTCAAAATAAGAACTCCTTAGATGATATTGTTTTAATATCAGAATAATAACTTTAGCCATCTAGCCCTCCACACTGACCAAAAAAGGTGCTATTTTGTGGAGGCATTGACATGCAACAGATAAAAATCACCATAAGAACAGGGCTTGTAGACCTTTCTGGGCGCATTTTTACGGCAACACAGGTACTTTGCGCTTAATCACTTTCTCTTTGTAGTCATTCTACACAAGTAAGCAAGAAAACAGCATAGAGTCACCATTAACCTTGCGCTGCAAGGTTAAGCGTCCTGCCGCTATCGATGTTAATCGCTTAATCTGGATTTGCACCAAGAATTAGGCCATTGAGATCTAAGGGGAACAGGTCTGTGGGTAATAAAAGCCGCCCTAAAAGCGATACTGACCTAGCAACAACCGACAAAGAGGGTACCTAAATCATGGCGAAACATTCGCTGGACAAGGATAAGATCAAGATCCTGCTGTTGGAAGGCGTCCACCAATCTGCGGTAGATGTATTCAAGCGTGCAGGTTACAACAACATCGAATATCACAAGGCATCACTGGGGGAAGAGGCGCTGCTAGCCTCGATTAAAGATGCACACTTTGTTGGCATTCGATCTCGTACCCAACTGACCAAGAGTGTGCTGGAACAGGCGGAAAAACTGGTCGGGATAGGTTGCTTCTGTATCGGTACCAACCAGGTTGACCTTGCTGCGGCAGAAAAACTGGGCATTCCTGTTTTTAACGCTCCTTTCTCCAATACCCGCTCGGTCGCCGAACTGGTACTGGGTGAGATCATCATGTTACTGCGTGGTATTCCACAACGTAATGCCCTGGCTCATCGTGGCGGTTGGCTCAAGAGTGCATCTGGTAGCTTCGAAGCCCGTGGTAAGACTCTCGGCGTGATTGGCTATGGTCATATTGGTACTCAGCTGGGGATTCTGGCCGAAACCTTAGGCATGCGTGTTATCTTTTTTGATATCGAAGACAAGCTTCCCCTAGGTAACGCGCAGCAGATCCACTCGCTAGAGCAACTGCTTTCCCTGGCCGATGTGGTCAGTTTGCACGTGCCTGAAACCCCGCAAACCAAGAACATGATTGGCAGCAAAGAGCTGGCAGCTATGCGCCAAGGTAGCATTTTGATCAATGCTTCACGGGGGACAGTGGTGGATATCGATGCCCTGGCCGAATCGATCCGCTGCGAGCATATCGTCGGCGCCGCCATCGACGTCTTCCCGGTTGAACCTAAGTCCAACGATGACGAGTTTATCAGCCCACTACGCGGCCTGGACAATGTCCTGCTGACCCCTCACGTTGGCGGCAGCACTCAGGAAGCGCAAGAGAATATCGGCATCGAAGTGGCAGGTAAACTGGCGAAATACTCAGATAACGGCTCAACCATGACGGCCGTTAACTTCCCTGAAGTATCGCTGGCTCAGCATAAAGACACCTCACGTCTGCTGCATATTCACCACAACCGTCCCGGTATTCTGATCAAGATTAACCAGGCCTTCGCCGAGAAGGGAAT
Source organism: Shewanella sp. ECSMB14101 (assembly GCF_000773485.1). Lineage (NCBI taxonomy): Bacteria > Pseudomonadati > Pseudomonadota > Gammaproteobacteria > Alteromonadales > Shewanellaceae > Shewanella > Shewanella sp. ECSMB14101. Next base: position 21,724 of record NZ_JSFF01000031.1, read on the forward strand.
CAACATCGCGGCCCAGTACCTGCAAACTACGGCAGAGATTGGTTACGTGGTGATGGAGGTCAACTCAGATCAGGCCGATGAGGCCCTCGAAGAGATGAAGGCGATCGACGGCACTATCAGAACCCGTCTGCTGCACTAAGCGCAAACTCGCTCTTACCCAAAAGGCATCACCTAGGTGATGCCTTTTTAATGCCCGAAGGCTCTCATCCTGGTCTCGCCGATAGGCTTTGCTGGCGCTAAAAAGCAATTTACTTCATAAATTTAACCAATTCCCTGCATCATTTTGAAGATTCATCCTCCGCCCCCTTTAAAATTAATCCTGCGCCACTATATTAATGACAATGAACCCATAAAGGTTACAATCGACCTTTAGCCTCTCCCATTCGCCCAGGAACATGATATGACGCTTACCGTTTCTCAACCTCAATGGTCTCTTACCGAAAAACTGCCTCCCGTCGTCTTCTGCCAACTGTCTCATCTAGGCCTTATCTCAGTCACGGGCGAGCAGGGACGCAGCTTTATTCATGGTCAGGTCACGACAGATATCAGCTCGCTGACAGACGACCAATGGCGCTGGGGCGCGCACTGCGACCCTAAAGGAAAAATGCTGGCTAGCTTCAGAACCTTCTCCCATCAAGAGGCCCTGTTGCTCTTGATGCCCAAAGAAACCCTGGCCTTAGATCTGCCTCAGCTACAAAAGTATGCTGTATTTAGCAAGGCTGAGCTGGTCGATGATAGCGCTAACTGGTTATTGCTGGGCGTGACAGGCCTTGATGCCGCTAACTGGATGAGCCAACACTTTGGTGAGCTAAGCCCATCACTCACCACAGTACCAGGCGGCGTTATCTTACGTGACGGCGAGCGTTTCATCCTCGCTATCAAGAAAGAGGCTCAGGCAGAGTTACTGGCCAAGATAGAGCAACCCATCTACGACTATAGCGTCTGGCAGGCCGAGGAAATTGCCGCCGGGCTGCCCAATATTTATGCCCGTCACCAGGGGCAATTTGTGCCGCAGATGTGTAACCTGCAGGCAGTCGATGGCATCAGCTTCACCAAAGGCTGCTACATGGGCCAGGAAACCGTGGCCCGCATGAAATATCGCGGCGGCAATAAGCGCGCCCTCTATATCGCTAAAGGCACCGCCAGCCACGCGCTACGTCAAGATGCCCAGCTTGAGATGCAAATGGAAGAGGGAGAAGGCTATCGCCGTGCTGGCAGCATACTGGAATCCGTACAACGTGACGGTCAATTGCTGCTAACCGCCGTACTACCCAATGATACCGCCATGAGCGCTAAGCTCAGAGTGGCAGGAGATGAGGCCTCCGAGCTCTCTCTGGTACCACTGCCCTACTCGCTGGATGAAGAAGAGTAAGTCAGCACAAAAAAAGGCGCGATAAGCGCCTTTTTTATTACTTGCTGTTTTAGCTAGGTTCTTCTTAATTATTCATTGTCGTTATGGGTATCGCGGATCTTCACCGCCTCACCGACGATCACCTTGAAATGCTCCACCAGCTCAGGGTCAAAATGTTTACCCGCTTCACGCTCAATCAGCGCCAGGGTATCTTCTATGCTCCAGGCCTTCTTATAGGGTCTGATGGAAGTCAGGGCATCGAACACATCCGCAATAGCGACGATGCGCCCCTCGATGGGAATATCTTTTCCCGCCAGCCCACTGGGATAACCCGAGCCATCCCACTTTTCATGGTGAGTCAGTGCGATACGCCGCGCCATCTCCAGCAGGGGATCCGGATGCTCGCCGATGATCTCGGCGCCTATCTCGGCGTGACGCTGCATCTCTTGCCATTCATCTTGGTCTAACTTGGCTGGTTTCTTCAAGATGGCATCTGGGGTGCCTATCTTGCCGATATCATGCATGGGCGAGGCGTTGTAGATCAGCTCACAAAAGCGCTCTGACATCCCGGCCTGGCGGGCCAACAAACGCGCATAGTGACTCATGCGAATAACATGCATCCCCGTCTCGTTATCCTTGTACTCGGCGGCGCGGCCCAGGCGGCGTATGATCTCCAGGCGAGTATCTGTCAGCTCTTGAGTACGCTCCTTAACCTCCTGCTCTAATAAACGCTTCTGATCATAGAGGGCGAGATGAGTCTTTACCCTGGCCTTAACCACGGGGGCGCTGACAGGTTTGGTGATATAGTCCACCGCACCGAGCTCAAAGCCCTGGGTTTCATCGGAGACATCGGTCAGGGCGGTCACAAAGATCACCGGAATATGGCTGGTCTGAGGCTCCTGCTTGAGACGCTTACACACCTCATAGCCATTCATCCCCGGCATCATGACATCGAGCAAGATGAGATCCGGGGCATTCTTAGTCGCGATAGCCAGTGCCTTGGGGCCATCGATCGCCACCTTAACCTTGTACTCATCGCCTAAGATCCCCACCAAGATATCGATATTCTCAGGGGTGTCGTCCACAACCAATATCGTGGCCTTCTCCATCAATCCCTCTCCTTTTGCGCCCCGTTGGGCTAATCACAATTGAGTATAGTTGGCACTCGGCCTAGGAAGAGTATTGCTTTCACTCTTCCTCAACGCTCCAGTCCCAAGCTTTTGGCTTAGCTCATCAAACTTAAGCAAATATCTCTTCAACCAACTCTATCGCTTCATCAAACTGGTAGGCGTTGACCATATTCAGCACTGGCACCATCTTCTGCGCCAATGACGATGGCAGGCGCTCGCGAATAGACTCAACCTTAGCTACCGCCTCAGAGTCCGCCTCTTCGAGCATCTGTAGTAAGGCCTTTATCTCGCTATCCAGCTCTTGGGGCGTCATCTCGGGCTGCGTTTGAGCTGCACCGGCCCCCAGCAGATTGTCATCACCGCCTGTCTGTCGCAGCCAATCGCCGATGGCGCCGCACAGACTGTCGATAAGCTCACCCATCTGCTCCAGCGCCTCTTTAATATCGGCCTCAGGCGTTTGACTCAGACTCGACTCTATCTGTTTAGCCATCTCGACTAACTCTGGGCAACAGAGGTTACCCGCCACCCCTTTCAGGGTATGGGCATAACGAATCGCCTCCTCATGCTGGCCCTGACTCAAGGCGGTGGCGATAAGCTCAGCGCAGCGAGACTGACCGGTGTAGAAGCGCTCGAATATTCTGCGATACAAACGGGCAGAGTTTTGAACCAGCTGTAACCCCTTGTCCACATCCAGCAAAGGATGAGAAGGCCAATAAGCATCTTCCACCTCAAGGGGTGCGCTTTGCCCCTCTGCGGTATCAGGGGCAAAGCGATTATCCCCCAGGTATTCCAGCAGCGTCTTATAGAGCAGTGAGACCTCTATCGGCTTGGCGATATGGTCATTCATGCCCGCCCGCAAGCACATCTCCTTGTCACCGGCCATGGCGTTAGCCGTCATGGCTATCACTGGTAGCGAGGCCCAATCGGGGTTCTTGCGTAGCTCTGCCGTGGCCTGATAACCGTCCATCACGGGCATCTGACAATCCATCAACACCAGATCGAAGCTCTGCATCGCCAGCTTCTCCAGGGCCACCTGACCATTCTCGGCGATAGAGAGCACAACACCCACCTGCTCGAGAAACTCGCTGGCGACCTCTTGGTTCATCTCGTTATCTTCCACCAGCAAGATTCGCTTACCCTTGAGCTGGGCCAATAATGCCTGGCTGATCTCTTTGCCCTTGCGGCGCACAGACACGGCCCCCTCCTTACCCAGGGCCGACATGATGCCGTCCAGCAACCTGGAGGCGCTGATCGGCTTAGTGATATAGCCGGTGATCCCAGCCTGCTCCGCCTTGTCGATAAAATCACTGTCGGCATGGGCCGAGACGATCAAGATCTTAGGCGGGGTCGGCAGCAGAGACAGCATCTGCTTTGAAGTCTCCAGACCATCCATCTCAGGCATACGCCAGTCGATCAAGGCAACCTGGTAATCTGTCTCCTGACAACGGGTCAGGGCCTCGCTGCCGCTACGCACCGTATCGACGCTAAAGCCCATGCTCTCAAGGGTGCTGCGTAAAATATCCCTGGCGGTGGCGTTATCGTCGGCCACCAGAATGCGCATCCCTTCCAGCTCCTGCTCCACCTTGATCAACTGGCTGTCAGAGATCTTAAAGCGGACGCTGAAGAAGAAGGTGCTGCCGTTACCAAACTGGCTCTCCACCCCAATCTCACCGCCCATGAGTTCCACCAACTGCTTACAAATCGCCAAGCCGAGACCTGTTCCGCCATACTTGCGCGTCGTCGAACTGTCCGCCTGACTGAATGACTTAAACAACTTGGCGCGCTGCTCCTCGGTGAGGCCGATACCGTTGTCGCGCACGCTAAATTTCAGCAGTATCTCCTCATCCTCTCGCACCAGCTGGCTGATCGAGAGCATCACCTCTCCCTGCTCGGTAAACTTGATGGCATTGTTCATTAAATTGATCAGCACCTGACCCAGGCGCAACGGGTCGCCCACCAAGTGGCGCGGAATATTGGGCGCTACGGCAAACAACAGCTCCAACTGTTTGTCGGCCGCCTTGGCCGAGAACATGTCGCTGAGATCTTCAAGCAAGGTATCGAGCTGGAAGGGCACGGCCTCGATATCCAACTTGCCCGCCTCAATTTTAGAGAAATCCAGGATATCGTTGATGATCCCCAGCAGTGACTTAGAGGCGCGGTCTATCTTCTCTACATAATTTTGCTGTTTCTTATCCAGCTCTGTCTGTAAACAGAGTTGCGACATGCCTATGATGGCATTCATCGGCGTGCGGATCTCATGAGACATATTGGCCAGGAAGTCACTCTTGGCCTTGCTGGCGGCATCGGCGGCATCTTTGGCCAAAATAAGCTCCTGCGACAGCTGCTTAAGGGAGCTGATATCCGCCATAGAGATCACCGCAGAGCGATACTCTCCCTGCTTGTCCGATAGCCCTGTCATGTTGGCATCCATCCACATGGCCTGGCCGCTATGATTGATCAGGCGGATATCCAAGTTGGCACTATCGCCACCATCACTCATCAGTGACTTAAAGCGATTCTTCGCCTCCAGTCCCTGCTCTGGGTCTTGATAATCGAAGAAAAGACTGCCCTTAAGCTGCGCCCTGGGTAGCTGCATGTAATGACTAAATTGCTCGTTGCAGTCCAGGATGACACCACGTTCATCGACATTCACAATCCCTATGCCTGCGTTATCAAACAGCGCCCTGAAATGCGCCTCACGTTTGGCCAGCTCTCTGTCCATCCGCTTACGCTCTGTAATATCCATGAGGTAGCCATGCCACACTAGGCTGCCATCTGCCTCCCTGTCACCGCGGGCGCCCGCCTGCAACCAGCGCTCCTCACCCGATGGATGCAGGTAACGAAACTCTTCGGTCCACTTGAGCCCTGAGTCACTTTTCCCCGACAAGGCCCGAATAATGCGGGGGCGCTCGGAGTCGACAATACAGTTAGCCACCAGGTCAAAGTTGGCCAATAGCTGATCGCGATGAAAACCTAAAGTGGTAATACAGGCACTGGAGAGGAAGGTAAAATAACGCTTGTCATTGTCGAACCAGCGCAGCTGATAAACGGTATTGGGAATGGATTCTGTGATGGTCTCAAGCTGCTGCTGAGACTGGGCAATCTTCTCCTGAGCCAGCTTACTCTGGGTGATATCCTGAATGCTGCCATCAAACCAGAGCGCCTTGCCCTCGTCGTCATAGCTGGCCTTGCCCTTTTCATGCACCCAATGGACACTGCCATCTCTGTGCTGAATACGGTACTGCACCTCGAAGGTCTGCTGCTCGGCGATCCCTTTGTTGATCGCCGCATCTGCCAGCGCCCTATCGGCTTCAAGGATCAAACTGGCAAAAGTGCGCTTACTGCTTTCGATAAAGTCTTCGGCGCCGTAGCCGGTGATCTCTGCAATATTGTCGCTAACATACTCCATCACCCAACTCTCACCCAGACGGGTACGATATACAGCGCCAGGAATATTGCTCACCAGACCGCGAAAACGACTCTCGCTGTCTTTGATCCGCTTAGCGATCGCCAACTCCTCGGTCATATCCCGCACCGAAGCGGCGACCTGACGCTTGCCATCAACATCGGCTGGCAACAGGCCTAAGCTAACTTCCACCGAAAACAGACTGCCATCGGCCTTCTTAGCTTTCAGGGTTCGTCCCAGTCCCTGCCCCATGCGGCGATCGACCCCTTCGCTGACAAACTTAGCCCTGAGCGCCGCATGATTGTCCACGGTATCGGGCACCAGCTGATCGACACTCAAGGCCAACATCTGCTGCGCATCATACCCAAACAGCTGCTGACAACGACTGTTGCTAAAGACTATCTTGCCCTGCTCATCGACAATCAGCATCGCCTCGGGGGCCGACTCCAGCACGGCATTGGACCAGGCCGCCGCCGAGAACTGCTCGGTCACATCGTTAAACAACATCTCGATAGAGAGGTGTTCACCGTTATCGGCCAGCAGCGGCTGCATAAAGAGATCCAACCGTCGTAACGTGCCGTTGGCGGCAATCATCTCCACCTGATGGGGTGGCACGCTATTGCCCTGCAGGGCACTGTCCATATACTCCCAGTTCACCTCGTTGATGGGGTTATCGGAGAACATGCGCTGATATTTGCGTTTGAGCAGATCTGGGCTTACGCCCAAGACCTTCTCAACCCCGGCGCTGACCTGGGCTATCTGACCGTCGGGCTCAAGGGAGCAGTAAAACGATTTATCGCTCATGCCATCAATCAACTTGGCAAAGCGATTCCCCCGGGAATCCAGTAGCGCCTCTTCACGCTGAGCCAGCACCTCGGCCAGTTCATTAAACTTATCTGTCAGGGTCACCACCTCGCTCACCGCGCCTCTGGGGCTGTCGATGCGCTTGGTCTTACCCGCGCCGAAGGCAACTATCCCCGCCGCCAGACGCTCGATGGGTAGCAACAGGCGCCTGGCGGTGAGATAGCCTGTTAAGTAAAGTACTATCGAGATAAGCAGTAAGGTGATCACCAGCGAAGAGAGGCCCATATAAAGCTGATGATAGAGTTTCTCCTCATGGGTCATCATCACCACGCGCCAGTTGAGCTTAGGCACCACACCGACGCTGGCCAGATAGGCCTGGCCATCTTTGGCTATCATGCGACTATTGCCAGATTCAGCCTCACCGATCAATTGCAAAAAGTCCTGATTTTCACTCGACGAAGACAGCCAGTTATCCTTGCCCTGAGACATAATCAACTGACTGTTTGGATGGTAGATAAGTTGCCCGTTCTCATCTAATACCAGCATACGATCCGCCTCGATGCCCGCCATACTCGGTAAGGCATCTAACGCCAGATCAACCGTCACTACCCCCCAGTAGGGACGCGACGGGCCAAAGGGTTGCGAGAAGGTGATCATCAAGATATTACCGGCGCCCTCATCGAAATAGGGCAGCGACCAGTAACCGTCGATATTATCGATAGCCTCGCTCCACCAGGCCCACTGACCAACGGTGTAGTCATAGCTATCGGCGCCGATATCCAGCATCTTTATCCCCGCTTGGTCGCGGTAGACATAGGGAGCATAAGGTTTTTGATTGTCTGTGAGTTCGGGGCGAAAGGCGATGGCGCTGGCGTAGAAATCTGTCTGGCGCTCCAGGCGACGGGTGAGCAGGAGTTTGAGCTCGGCATCCTCAGCGAATAATTTGTCATGGCCCATTTGCCCCAGCAGATCGGCAAAGGTGCGGGTATCTTGTTCGGCAAAGGAGAGGAAATAATGAACCCGCCGGGCCACCATTTCCGCCTGTTTTTCCAGATCGCTGTAGAGGTATTTTTCCTCGGCCTCATAATTAAACCAGGCATAGAGACTAAAAACCATGGCCATGATGGCAATTAGCGGCAAGGCAATTTGTACAAGTATCCGGCTACGAAAGGTACGAAGTCTGCTCATATCCATAATCCACAGTGCTATCGGCGCTTGACCCTAAGGCCCTGCTGTTGCTTACATCTATCCTCACCTAACTCCCCAAAAAGCGGGGCCATAGGTATCGTATTAGCGCTCACTCTCTTGTGTCTGTCATTGCCGTTTTCTGACACAAAATCTGGTTCGTCAAAATAGTGAAAACTTGCTAACTTCATGATGAACCAGAAAAATACCTGTTCATTAAATCACCTTGCTTAACCGTAATCAACAACTTAACAACATCTTTACCCATAAGGTTTTAAGTATAAAACAGGCGAAAAATAAGCGACTTTTTATATTTCTCTCCCCCCATCAACCCTATTTCTTAGGCATCAAGGGATCGCACCGAGCACTTGATACGTATAGTGAGCAAAGCACAGGCAAACTGCCATCACATCCCCTACTGATTGCACCTTGCAATCTGCTATCGATAGGGTTATCAATGGGTTTCATCATACTTTGCCAGACTATAGATTCAGGCAAAAACCTAAGGACAGACAATGACGAGTGTCGCGACGCTAAGTGAGATCTCTAAAGGGTTTAACGATGGCGATAAGTTTCATCTGGTATTGGATAAACTGGATTTAACCCTCAACCAGGGAGAAACCGTGGCGCTCACCGGCCCCAGCGGCAGCGGCAAGAGCACCCTGCTCAATATTATCGCTGGCTTCGAGCGCCCCACCAGCGGCACCCTCACCCTGCTCGATCAGGCCAGTACCCATTGGGACGACAGACGCTGGAGTCAGTTCAGACATCATCAGTTGGGCGTGGTCTTTCAGCAGTTCAACCTGCTTACCCCGCTCAATGTGGAAGACAATATCGCCTTTCCGCTGCATCTTAATGGCGCGGCCTGGAATAGCTGGTGCGATCACCTGGTCGACGCACTGGGCCTGAGGCCACTCCTAAAACGCCATGTGGATGCCTTATCGGGCGGCCAACAGCAAAGGGTTACCATCGCCAGAGCACTGGCTCATAAGCCCGCCCTACTGCTGGCCGACGAACCCACAGGCAACCTGGATCAGACCACCAGCCTTGAGGTGATGGAGCTTATCTGCGCCCTGGCAGGCGAAAACAACACCAGTATCTTGATGGTGACCCACTCAATGGAATGCGCCGCCTTTATGCAGCGCCGCTGGCATTTGGATCTCGGGCGGGTACATGAATAGCCCTAAGCGCTCGCCCCATAAGGGCGATAACGTAAATAGCCCTAAGCGCTCGTCCCTTTGGTTAGCCACCCGTCAGACCCTGAGGGTCTTTAACGCTCACTATCGTCAGGCGCCCCTGCAAGCAGGCGCGATTCTGATCGGTATCATATTAGCCGTCACCTTATTGACCGGAGTCAGGGCCACCAACGAAAGCGCCATCGACAGCTACAGCGAGGCCGCCGAGCTACTGAGCCATCAGGCCAGTTCTCTCATCATGCCGCGCACAGGCCAAGCCCTTGATGAAAGCCTCTACTTTATCCTAAGGCAGCGAGGCTTCTCCCACAGCCTTGCCGTACTCGAGGGGCGGGCGCTGGATCAACACCAGCAGGCTTGGCAGATAGAGGGCAGCGATCTGGTTGCCGCGCTGGCTGCGGTATCAACGGCGCCAACCCAAGAGTCCTCAACCCAAGAGAGCTCAAACCAAGAGTCAAACCACAAGAAAGACGCACCACCTGTGCCATCGATACGGGGAGAGCTCCCCCTTGGCGATCTATTGGCCGGCGAGCCTTTGGTATTAATGAGTCAAAGCCGGGCTGACGCCCTAGAAGGCGGGCAGCTCATTCTCAATGGCACCTTACTGACAGTGCAGGCCATCGACGACAGTTATCAGCTGGGGGATCGCCTGCTTATGGATATCTCGCTGGCGCAAACGGTGTTAGCCAAACCTGGAGAGCTTAGCTACATCGCCCTGTTCAGTGAACCCAGTGCCAGACAGGCCGAGCTTGAACAGTTGCTCAGTGATAAGGCCAGTCTGGTTGAGAGTGATAACGGCGAGGCGATGAAGGCGCTGACAAACAGTTTTCATCTCAACCTCACCGCCATGAGCTTGCTGGCCTTTGTTGTCGGGCTGTTTATCGCCTATAACGGCGTGCGCTATAGCCTGCTTAAGCGCAAGCGACTCATCATACAACTGCAACAGCAAGGGGTGCGGCGCAGCGCCATCATGCTCGCCTTAGGCATGGAGCTTATGGTGCTGGTGCTGCTGGGCTCACTTATCGGCTTTATTCTGGGGCTTCAGCTAAGCTACTGGCTGCAACCTATGGTGTCGGTCACTCTGGAGCAGCTCTATGGCGCCCACATACTGCCCGGCAGCTGGCGTTGGCAGTGGCTGGCCCAGGCTAGCCTGCTCACTCTGGTCGCCGCGCTGCTCGCCTGTAGCTCCTTGCTGCGCGAGCTGATACATCAACCACTTGCCCAGGGCAGTGGCCAGCTCAGCCTGCAACGCAGTGCGACCAAGGCGCAAAATCGCCTCATGCTGGTCGCCCTTCTTCTCGGTGGCATCACCCTGATACTCATGCCGCTCAGCCAGGACTATAAATTCACCATGGCCTTACTGGGGCTTGTGGTGCTGGCCATCCCCATGGCCTTACCTTATCTGCTAAGAAAGCTTATCGGCCTGATACAGGGCCTGAGTCCAAAGGGGCTTATCGCTTACCAAATTGCCGAAACCAAAGAGTTATTACCGCCCCTCTCACTGGCCATGATGGCCATGCTACTGGCGCTAACAGCCAACATCGCCATGAACAGCCTGGTGGGCAGCTTCGAGATCACCCTCAAGCAATGGCTGGATGCCAGACTGCATGCCCAGCTTTATCTGCGCCCGCCAGCCAGCCAGATGATCGAGGTGGAAAAGGCGCTGGCACAAACGCCTGAGGTGACGGGACTCTATAAGCAGTGGCAGATTAAGACGCGCTATCAGCAGACCCCTATCTTTTTGCTGACGCGAGATCCTTACTCTATCGAACACACCACCATCATCAAACAGGCCCAGCCTGAACTGTGGCAGGCGTTTTTCTCATCAATGCCTGACTCAGCGTCGCATTCCACAAGGCCGCAGGCCCTGATCAGCGAACCCTTTGCCATCAAGCATGGCAAGCAACTGGGGGATAAGATTCAGCTCGCCGCACTTGGGGAGACACCATTGACCATAGCCGCCATCTATTATGATTACGGCAATCCCTACGGCGAGGTGATCATCGCGCCAGCGCTGTGGCAAGAGGCGCAGCTCGGCGAGACGCCGCTCAGCCTGGCGCTCACCTATGATGGCGACCTAGATAGCTTAAGCCGGCAGTTGCAGGCGCGCTTCAACCTGCCCGATGCACTGGTCTACAGCCAGGAGAAGATAAAGGCCCAGGCGATCACCATGTTTAAGCGCACCTTCTCTATCACTCAGGTGCTCAATAGCCTGACCCTGATGGTGGCCGCCATCGGCCTGTTCAGTGCTTGCTATATGCTGACCCAGGCTCGGCTGGCTCCCATCGCCCGCCTCTACGCCCTGGGGGTGAATCGCCGCCAGCTGGTACAAATGATCGTCGGTCAGATGCTCTTAATGGTGCTGCTCACCTGCCTGGTGGCGCTGCCGACGGGGGCACTGCTGGGCTATCTGTTGATCCACAAGGTGACACTGCAGGCCTTTGGCTGGAGTATCGCCATGGTCTGGGACTGGCAGGCCTATCTGCAACTGGTGGGGCTGGCATTACTCGCCAGCGCCTTGGCGGTCGCCTTCCCCCTCTACCAACAGACCAGACGCCCATTGATCTCAAGCCTACAGAGGGAGGTGCTATGACACGCTTACTAATGCTCAGTCTCATCGCTCTGCTTCTGGGCTGTGATGCGCCTAAAGAGGAAACGGCGGGCGCCATGGGTAACCTTATGGGCTCTAACACAGAAGGTTATGCCCAGGTCATCAAAGGCAAAGCGCTTAGCTTTCCCAAGGATCACCAGGCCCATAATGATTTTAGGCAAGAGTGGTGGTATCTGACCGCCAACCTCACCACAGAATCTGGTGAGCCTCTCGGGGTACAGTGGACCCAATTTCGTATCGCCCTGTCACCTGGCTCAACTGAATCACCCCTTGAGTCAGCCAGTGCAAGCTCCTCCTGGGCGACCAATCAGCTCTACATGGCCCATAGCGCACTGACCACAAGTGATAAACACCTGACGCAGGAGCGCTGGTCTCGCGGCCACCCTGAACTGGCAGGCACCAGCATGGCGCCGCTGACGATTAAGCTCGATGAGTGGCGCTGGCAGAGTCAGGGCGAGCAGCTGTTTCCCGCCGAGTTACAGGTCGTTGGCGACAAGATGAGTTACCAGTTAACCCTTAAGAGTGACGCGCCGTTGCAGCTGCAGGGCGATCAGGGCTACAGCATCAAAAACGCCAGTGGTAAGGTGGCCTCCTACTACTACAGCCAACCCTTTATCGAGATCAATGGTACGGTCAAGATCGACGGCCAAACCCAAAAAGTGACGGGTAAAGGCTGGTTAGATCGCGAGTGGAGCTCACAATTTTTAGACCGACATCAACAGGGCTGGGATTGGTTTGCCCTACGTCTGGATGATGGCTCGGCGCTGATGCTGTTTCAGCTCAGAACAAACGCCCAGGAGAAACCCTTTTTCAGCGCCCGGCGCATGTACCCAGATGGCCGCGGCCGCAACATAGAGAGCCAGGCCATCACAATGAAAGCCACCGACTGGCAGCAGATAGGCGAGTCCAGCTACCCTGTGGCCTGGCAGATAGCCATCCCCAGCGAGCAGCTAAAGCTCACGATCTCGCCCCTCAATCCAGACAGTCTGATGCCCCTGAGCGTGCGCTACTGGGAAGGGCCTATCCAGATAAGCGGCTCCCATCAGGGCCAAGGATATATGGAGCTCACCGGCTACTAGCTACTCGTCACTAGCTGATCGTCACTAGCTGGTCGCCAATGGTGAGCAGCCCATCAGCGCGCTGATGATCCGCAGCGCTATATACCTATGATGATATAAGCGTCATCCATGTTTACCAGGCTTGCCCTCACCTTCTGATAAGATGAAATGAGCCAAGTTAACCCGAGCCGACAAGGCCTTGTGGGCTCAAGGTATAAAGCATTCACCGGCAAGCAAGCCGTCGACGCTTTTCAATCTTGGATATTCCCCTTGCATCCCGTCGCGGGATAAATCGCTAAATTAGCACAAACCCAATTAATTTAAGGCTTTCACGCGAGTTTCAAAACCTCGTTTTATCGACCGTTTTAAATCGGTCGCTAGGCAATATTGGACAAATTATCCAAGCTGATTGAGGTAAAAATCAGCCAATGTCCAGCGCTAAATCCTGTTTAAATTTCGAACTGAGAGTTAGGTCACACGAAAAACTTTGATCTCGATCTACAAAAGCGCCAGTTACCCCTCAAGAGGTATACCCCTATAACCAGCAAGGTTTAGACTGAATCATATCCTTATGCGGTCAACACCCTAAATATCGCCAATATCCCGGGTGTCCAGCCGCCACAACAGGGTTAACCCATGACACAGGAATATCATGTTACCAGCCTGGTGGTTCACGCCTCACCAAGCGCAGTAACTCAAGTTACAGCGGATATCAACGCCCTCGCGGGCGCCGATATCCACGCCGTTACCGACGAGGGTAAGTTAGTCATTACTCTGGAAGGCGCCACCCAAGGGGCCATCCTCGATAACGTCGAAGCCATCAACGCCCTTAGCGGGGTGTTATCAAGCAGTCTTGTCTATCACCAAGTTGAACCATTAGAAGAAAAGAGTGAGGAAACACCATGAGCATTAGCCGTCGCGAGTTTCTAAAAGCCAACGCCGCAGTTGCCGCTGCGACCACGGTTGGTGTCACTCTGCCAGTGAAGATCGTTGAAGCCGCTGAGCAGAATGACAACATCAAGTGGGATAAGGCCCCCTGCCGTTTTTGCGGCGTGGGCTGTAGCGTATTGGTCGGCACCAATAACGGCAAAGTCGTTGCCACCAAGGGCGATCCAGAAAGTCCGGTCAACAAGGGCCTTAACTGTATTAAGGGCTACTTCCTATCCAAAATCATGTACGGTAAAGACCGTCTTACCACGCCGCTACTGCGCATGAAGAATGGCCAGTATGACAAAGAGGGTGAATTTACCCCGGTCAGCTGGGACAAAGCCCTGGATACCATGGCTGAAAAGTGGAAGCACACCCTAAAAACCAAGGGCCCCACCGCCGTCGGCATGTTCGGCTCAGGCCAGTGGACCGTTTGGGAAGGTTACGCCGCCTCTAAACTGCACAAGGCAGGCTTCCTCACCAACAACATAGATCCAAACGCCCGTCACTGTATGGCTTCGGCCGTAGGTGGCTTTATGCGTACCTTCGGTATCGACGAGCCTATGGGCTGTTACGATGACTTAGAAGCCGCCGATCAATTTGTGCTCTGGGGCGCCAACATGGCCGAGATGCACCCAATCCTTTGGGCACGTTTATCGGATCGTCGCCTAAGTAGCCCTGATAGCCGCGTGCATGTGTTGTCGACCTTCGAGAACCGCAGTTTCGATCTCGCCGACAACCCTATGGTATTCCGCCCTCAGTCTGATCTGGTGATCCTTAACTTCATCGCCAACTACATCATTCAAAACGGTGCGGTGAACAAAGAGTTTGTCAGCAAGCACACTAAGTTTGCCCTGGGCACCACAGATATCGGTTATGGCCTGCGTCCTGACCATCCGCTTGAGAAGAAAGCCAAAAACCCAGGCAATGGCAAGTCTAGCGCCATCAGCTTCGACGAGTACGCTAAGTTCGTCAGCACCTACACCCTGGAATACGCCGCCAAGATGAGTGGCGTCGAGCCAGAAAAACTCGAGATCCTGGCCAAGGCCTACGCCGATCCTGAGGTGAAGGTCATGAGCCTATGGACCATGGGTATCAACCAGCACGTACGTGGTGTTTGGGCTAACAACATGCTCTACAACCTCCACCTGCTGACCGGTAAGATCTCTACCCCAGGTAACAGCCCATTCTCGCTAACGGGTCAACCGTCAGCCTGTGGTACCGCCCGTGAAGTGGGTACCTTCGCGCACCGTCTACCTGCCGACATGGTTGTGGCCAATCCTAAGCACAGAGCCGTGACCGAGAAGCTATGGCAAGTGCCAGAAGGCACAATTCCGCCTAAGCCTGGTTTCCACGCCGTACTGCAGAGCCGCATGCTCAAAGATGGCAAGCTCAACTGTTACTGGACCATGTGTACCAACAACATGCAGGCTGGCCCTAACATCAACGATGAGATCTACCCAGGTTTCCGTAACCCAGAAAACTTCATCGTGGTGTCAGATCCTTACCCAACGGTCACCGCCATGGCTGCCGACCTGATTCTGCCGACCGCCATGTGGGTCGAGAAAGAAGGTGCCTATGGTAACGCCGAGCGCCGCACCCATATGTGGCACCAGCAGGTCAAGGCACCAGAAGGCGCCAAGTCTGACCTTTGGCAGCTAGTTGAGTTCTCTAAGCGCTTCAAGGTATCAGAAGTTTGGCCGGCAGAGCTGGTGGCCAAGAAGCCTGAATACGCCGACAAGACGCTCTATGATGTGCTGTTTGCCAACGGGGTGATCAACAAGTTCCCCACCTCAGACTGCAAGGGTGAGCTAAACGATGAGTCAGAAGCCTTCGGCTTCTACCTGCAAAAGGGTATCTTCGAAGAGTACGCCCAGTTCGGTCGCGGCCATGCCCACGACTTAGCCGACTTCGACACCTACCACGAGACCCGCGGCCTGCGCTGGCCTGTGGTCAATGGCAAAGAGACGCTGCGTCGCTTCGTCGAAGGTAGCGACCCTTATGTCAAAGCCGGTGAAGGCTTTAACTTCTACGGTAAGCCAGACGGTAAGGCGGTGATCTTCGCCCTACCCTACGAGCCTGCTGCCGAAGAGCCGAACGAAGAATACGATCTCTGGATGTCGACGGGCCGCGTGCTCGAACATTGGCATACAGGGTCTATGACCGCCCGCGTTCCCGAGCTGTATCGCGCCTACCCAGATGCACAGATCTTCATGCATCCGGAAGACGCCAAGGCCCGTGGTCTACAACGTGGTGATGAAGTAGTCGTGGCCTCGCCTCGCGGTGAAGTCAAGACACGTGTTGAAACCAAAGGCCGGAACAAACCGCCACGAGGCGTGGTATTTATGCCATTCTTCGATGCGCGCCAACTGGTCAACAAGTTGTTACTGGACGCCACAGATCCTCTCTCGAAAGAGACAGATTTCAAGAAGTGTCCGGTAAAAGTGATGAAAGCCTAAAGCGGTTCAGTGAACCCTTTAATCGCTTGAGTTAAACATCAGATACGAAGAGCTAGATATGAGCCAGGTCAATCGCAATAGTAAAACTAAGGGGGTCAATCGCCGCCAGTTCTTAGCCACTACGGCTAAGGCAGGTTGCGCTATGGGTCTCTTAGGGCTAGGTGTCAGTGGGGTTGCCAAGCAATCCTCGCACCTGGATCCTATGGCGGTTCGACCACCTGGCGCCTTGGATGAGCAAGATTTTCTGTCGGCCTGTGTACGCTGCGGACTCTGTGTTGAGGCCTGCCCCTACGACACCCTGAAACTGGCTCGCTGGTTTGAGGGTGCCCCCACGGGTACGCCTTACTTCACGGCCCGCAAAGTGCCCTGCGAGATGTGCGAAGATATCCCCTGTGTGAAAGCCTGCCCTTCGGGCTCGCTGGATCACGGCTTGACCAATATCGAAGAGGCCAAGATGGGGATAGCGGTACTGATCGACGAGAAAAACTGTCTCAACTTCAAAGGGCTGCGTTGTGACGTCTGTTACCGCGTCTGCCCCTTGATAGACAACGCCATCACGCTCGAACGGCAGCGTAACCACCGCAGCGACCACCACGCCATGTTTATTCCCACGGTCAACAGCGACACCTGTACCGGCTGTGGCAAGTGTGAACATGCCTGCGTGTTGGAAGAAGCGGCCATTAAGGTGCTGCCGGCTCATATTGCGCTCGGTAAAACCGCAACCCACGATACCTATATCAACACAGAAGAGACCACGCTGGAGATGTTGAATAAGGGGCTCACACTATGAAGAACGGCATGAGTAATACGAAGATGACAGCGCCAGGCGCGGCTCAGACACGTTTCGCCCAGGCGGCGATCGATGAACTCGGCTGGTGGCGTGCCCACAAGTTCTTGATCCTGCGTCGTGCCAGTCAGCTGTGTGTGCTACTGACCTTTGCCATCGGCCCCTGGATGGGGCTCTGGATACTCAAAGGTAATCTCTCTTCCAGCGAGTTGCTGGGGGCTGTGCCCCTGTCAGATCCCCTGGTCACCCTGCAGGTGCTGATGACGGGACACCTTCCCGAAACCGCGCTGCTTGTCGGTGCGCTCATCATAGCGCTGTTCTACCTGCTTGCGGGTGGACGGGTGTTCTGCAGCTGGGTCTGTCCGGTCAACCTTGTCACCGACGCTGCCAGCTGGCTAAGACGCAAACTGCGCCTGCCACGCACCGCCGAGATGCCCAGAAACCTGCGCTACTACCTGCTGGCCCTGGTGCTACTAATGCCCTTGGTCACAGGTATTACCGCATGGGAGTGGGTCAACCCAGTGCCTATCCTCTACCGCGCCCTGCTGTTTGGTGCCGGTAGTGGGCTGTGGATACTGGCGATGATCTTCTTGCTGGATCTCTTCATCAGTGAACGGGCCTGGTGTGGTCACCTGTGTCCCACCGGCGCCATGTTTGCCCTGCTGGGCAAGGCGAGTCCGGTTAAGGTCTCTGCGGTCAATGCCAAGGCATGCGACAACTGTATGGATTGTTTTGAGGTGTGTCCCGAGCGGCAGGTGTTAAAGCCTGCTCTAAAAGGCGACAACCCCATGATAGTCGACAGTGATTGCACTCAGTGCGGCCGATGTATCGATGTTTGTGCCCAACGCGTTTTCCAGTATCAAAATCGAATTGCCCTAAAGGCGGAGAACAACCAATGAAAAAAGTACTCACTTTAGTCGCGCTGATGGCGCTAGGTGCCTGTTCCGGTCAGCAAAGCGACATTGCGGCCGAACCCGTGAATATCAGTTCACTCGGAAAAGGCGAGATCACTGCGGTACGTGCCGCTGACGAGATGCCGACCTATCCAAGTCGAGGTCAGTCAATCGAGCGTGGCTTCGTCCACCAGCCACCGCTGATCCCGCACAAGGCCGACTACCCAATCAGCATCAAGAAGAATGGCTGTATGACCTGTCACAGCCCAGAGAAAGCTAAGCGCATGAAGGCGACCGAAATCCATGCGTCGCACATTCTGCCAGACAGCAAGCTCAACTATGAGTATTTCAACTGTACTCAGTGTCACGTGCCACAGGCGGAAAACAAGCAGAAGTTGGTTGAGAATAATTTCTCGAATCAATAAAACTTGAAGTTCGGGTCTTGCAGACTTGAACGTTAGACGCTGAAAACACTAAAACCACCCGACAATGGGTGGTTTTTTATTGCCTGGCCGCAACCTTGGCCTAGCTAGTTGTTAGCATCTAACCGTATTGCCGTTTGGCCTCGCGCTGAGAATCGCTGCTTCATGGCAATCTATCGCCTGCCTAGCGGGGATGGAGGCACATTGTAATTAATGTGCGAAAAACTCAGTGTTAGCAGTTAACGTCGCGGTCGTTGGCTAAGTGGATTTGAAGGTCGCACCTTCGCTGCAACCTAACGCCTGCCCGGCGGGGGAATATGGAGACACATTGTAATTAGTGTCTGAGAAACTGAATATTAGCACTAAGCGTCA
>NZ_JSFF01000032.1:0-11752 GCF_000773485.1 Shewanella sp. ECSMB14101
GACTTTACAAGAGGTGTCCATCTCATCATCCATGGCCTCTTCGACCTCACCAAGTAGCTGATGCATAAAGGCGCGACATAGCCTTAAATCTGTTGCGGCTTCTGCCGAGGCAGATATACCTTCCGACAGTAATTTAAGATCGGCAAAGGCAATGGCTTTCTTGATCCCTTCCGGCTTAGAGACGTCGAAACTATTCCAGCACAGCACGGTTTGTAGTTTTAGATAGTGCTGGGTATCTTCGGGAGTGATGTTAGCGGAGAGAAAGGCGAGCGCATCATTGATCTTCTGCTGATCTGTAAAATCGCCCTGTTCAAATTTGGCGAAAACAGCGTCCACCTCTTCGGCTACATCTTCCTCTGCCAGGCTAATAGTACTGTAGCCGTAGAGTGAAAGACCTAACCAAAGTAGCAAGAGGGTTAACCAGGATTTTGTTTTTGTTTTTCTTGTCATTTCTTTAGCTTGTCAACCTTGCTATGTGACCATTTAACCTTAGCACAGATGCCTTTTTTGTAACTATATTATACGGCTGGCAATTTATTGACAGTAAAAAGTATATTTTTCATGCGTTTATTTTTAACTTTTATATAACAAAGTGAGCATTTTGCTTTTAGGTCTGACTAAGGTATAACGTCTTCTTTTATTTTTCCGCGCTTCAGACGGTGCCTAAGCACTGGTGATGAGCGAAGGGACTACGCAGTTGGCCCTATCTAATTGAGACATTTTTTATGAGTAAACCGAGTCAAGAGTACCAAGCCATTGCCGAGCAGGCCGCGCTGAATGTGTGCAATACAGTGATCCCTATGGACAAGATCCCATCAAACCTGATGGAGGCCTATGCTAACCTGTTTAATGAGCTGCTCAGCGACGAAGAAGGAAAATTTGGCCAAGCCTGGGATGCTTTACCAGCTAGCGCTAAGGGATTGTTGTCTCAGGCCGAGTTTCACGGTTTTTATATCGCTAATGCCTGGTTACAGTTGAGCCGTGTGGCTCAGGATATTGCCGAGCTGGCTGACAGTGATGAGGCGATAGAGGAGAAAGAATACAATGACATCTTTACCCGCCTTTCAGATGCCTCGCTCAAAGAGAGTGTGAAAAAGCTAAAGAAGGCCCGCACAGACAGGGCCTTACTCAATAGCATTAAGGCAGTGATTGCCGGTCAATAAACTTGACCGACGGGACTGGCGTTATTTGACCGAAGCGATTTCTGCTGGCGTAAGATAACGCCACTCTCCCGGTGCCAAGGTGTCATCCAATACGATCTCGCCGATAGATTCGCGGTGTAACCCAACGACCTTGTTCCCCACGGCGGCAAACATGCGCTTGACTTGATGGTACTTGCCTTCGGTGATGGTGAGTCTGGCCTGATGGCTATCCAACAGCGTTAGCTGCGCCGGTTTAGTGAGGCCATCTTCGCTACGCAGCGCAATCCCCTTGGCAAACTCCTCTACCCACTCCTCTTTTAGTGGGTCGGCAAGCTGCACCAGATAGGTTTTGCCACATTCCCGTTTTGGAGAGGTGACTCTGTGTGACCACTGGCCGTCGCTGGTGATCAACACTAGGCCTGTGGTATCGGCATCCAAGCGTCCGGCGATATGCAGATCATCCTTTTGGGGCAGATCAACGAGGTTAAGCACAGAGGGGTAAACCTCATCGATGGTCGAGCAGAGGGTATCAAGCGGTTTGTGCAGCATGATAAATCGCGGGCCGATTGGGCTGATAGGCTCGCCGTCCAGACAGACGCTATCGGTTTCCTTGACCTTAAAGCTGCCATCTTTGATGATCTTGCCATCCACGCTAACCTCACCGCGATGTAGCGCCTTCTTGGCGAGGGAGCGGGTGAGCGGGGTGGATTCACTGATAAATTTGTCGAGACGCACTGTATTACTCTAAGGTTTCTGCTTTGGGGCGACATTATGAGGCCACAGGCAGTAAAGGAAAAGTGTTAGCATGGCAAAACCTTCATTTAACTCAAGTGACAGCCAAGGAGCCAAATGCCAGATGGAGCCGTTAACCGAATTTGACAAGATGATTAGCTCACTGGAGTACAACTGCCTTGATGGTGATCTTCAGCGCCTTTGGCAACAGCGCCAGCAGGCCAATGCAAAGATGAATCGCCGGGCCGCGTTGGATCGCGACCTGCTGTGCCATGTCGATCCAGAGGCGGCGATCATGCTCCCTCTCTATATCAGTTATGGTGAAAACCTGCATATTGCGCCGCAGGTGTTTATTAATGTCAATGTCACCCTGCAAGACAACGCCGCTATCACCATAGGGAGACAAACCATGATAGGCCCTAATGTGCAGTGTTACACCGCGAGTCATCCACTGCAGGCCGATCGGCGCTGTGAGGGCTGGGAGACGGCAAAGCCGATTCTGATCGGCGAGCGGGTATGGATTGGCGGCGGGGCGATCATTTTGCCTGGCGTGACTATAGGCGATGAAGCCGTGGTGGCCGCGGGTGCCGTGGTGACCAAAGATGTGGCCCCTAAGACAGTTGTCGGTGGCAACCCTGCGCGGGTGATCCGCGCCCTATAGTGGGTCTCATGTTACAGGTAAGGAAATCTTTACTTACACATGAGTGACCGGAAATTTGCCTTTGGTAAACAGATAAACTTGTTTACATCGACTCAATCCCATTAACATGTGTAGCTTGAAGCAGATTTTGCATCTTTTTGGCTTCGCCATGACAGTCGCATTGCTAACAAAAAACAATTAAGCATAAAAGGAATTCACATGAAAAAAGTTTTCGTTGGAGGGGTGTGTGCCTCTTTAATACTGGGTCTTAGCGCTTGCAACAGCGACCAGGCTGAAGTTAAGGCGCCAGAAACGGCCAAGACAGAAGCCGCCGTTGCGGTTGAACAGGCACTGACCTCGGGGATCGATTTTGCCAACTTCGATAAGTCTGTTCGTCCACAAGATGATTTTTATTCTTATGTAAACGGCACTTGGATCAAGAATACCGAGATCCCAGGGGACCGTACCAGCACAGGTGCTTTCTACGACCTGCGTGAAAAGTCTCGTGACGATGTTAAAGCCATTATTGAAGAGGTGGCGGCGACACCTAATCTAAAGCCTGGTACCGACGAGCAGAAAGTGGCCGATCTTTATCGCTCTTTCATGGATACCGAGCAGTTAGATAAGCTAGGCATCAAGCCAATCCAGAGTGAGCTAGACAAGATCGCCGCGCTTGAGAACAAAGATCAGCTGGTGGAATATTTTGCCCATAGCCAGATGATTGGTGGCGGTACTCCGCTGGCGTTTTACATCAACATAGATGCGAAAGATTCGAGCCGCTATGCAACCCATATCTGGCAATATGGTTTAAGCCTGCCGGAGAAAGATTACTACTTCAATGAAGCAGAGCGTTTCGTCAATATTCGTAAGGCGTTCGTAGCGCATATCGAGAAGATGTTTACCTTAGCCGGTTTAGCAAACGCCAAAGAGAGTGCCGAGCAGATCCTGGCACTGGAAACCGCTATCGCCAGCCGTCACTGGGACGTAGTCGAGTCGCGTGACAGCACTAAGACCTACAACCTGTATCAAGTGGCTGATCTGCCTAAGCTGGCACCGGATATCAACTGGAACGGTTATCTTAAGACCCTGGGCGGTGACAAGCAGGCCGATATCATTATTAATCAGCCAAGCTATATCGAAGGCTTCAATGAAGTGCTGAAGGCGAACGACCTGTCTGTGTGGAAGACCTACATGACCTGGCAGACGCTAACTCACTTTGCCGGTAACTTGAGCTCAGATCTGGATCGTGAAAACTTTGAGTTCTTCTCTAAGACGCTTAACGGTCAGGCAGAGCAACAGCCACGTTGGAAGCGCGGTGTGAGCACGGTTAACAGCCTGCTGGGTGAAGTGGTTGGTAAGGTCTATGTGAAGCGTCACTTCAAGCCAGAAGCTAAGCACCGTATGCAGGAGTTGGTTGAAAACCTGCGCCGCGCCTATGGTGAAAGCATAGATGGTTTAGAGTGGATGAGCCCAGATACTAAGGTTGCGGCCAAAGATAAGCTGGCTAAGTTTGATCCCAAGATCGGTTACCCTGATCGCTGGGAAAACTATGACAAGCTGACCATTAAGGCTGACGATCTTGTGGGTAACAGTATGCGCGCAAGCCAACTAAGCCACGAGAAGGAGCTTGAGAAACTAGGTTCACCTATCCGTAAGTGGGAGTGGCACATGACGCCACAGACGGTTAATGCCTACTACAACCCGACCATGAACGAGATCGTGTTCCCTGCTGCTATCTTGCAACCGCCTTTCTTTAACATGGAAGCAGACGATGCGGTGAACTATGGCGGTATCGGCGCCGTGATTGGTCATGAGATGGGCCATGGTTTCGACGACCAAGGGGCTAAGTTCGACGGCGAAGGCAATATGCGCGACTGGTGGACTGAGCAAGATCTGCAAGAGTTTGCTAGCCGTGGTAAGGCACTGGTTGAGCAGTACAACAACTATGCGGTGTTTGATGACCTGAATGTTAATGGTGAGCTCACCTTAGGCGAGAACATTGGCGATCTTTCTGGCGTGACTATCGCCTACAAAGCCTACAAAATGTCACTCAATGGCAAAGAAGCACCGGTTATCGATGGCCTGACTGGCGATGAGCGCTTCTTCATCGGCTTTAGCCAGATCTGGCGTGCCAAGATGAAAGAGGAAGCGATGCGTAACCGTGTGGCGACCGATCCACATTCACCGGCTAAGTTCCGTGCCGTGGGCGCCCTGTCTAATATGCCTGAGTTCTATAGCACCTTCGACGTTAAAGAAGGTGACGCTATGTATATTGAGCCCAGCAAGCGTGTGAAGATCTGGTAACCTGTTATTTCAATCGTTAAAAAGAGCGCCTAGGCGCTCTTTTTTTATGACATTTTTGATAAACAATTGTTCATCACCCATTCAGCCTGGATTAAGTGAGTGCTGGCTAGATTAAAGGTTCGAGGTTAACGCTATTACCGAGGACGGTTATGAATAAGTTGTTTCGACCTTTTTTTATTTTCCTGTTATTAGTCTCCACGCGCAGTGCCTTAGCGGTTAATTACGATGCCCTAAACGATACTAAGGATGATCGAGGCAGCTATGCGCAGAAACAAACATTTAGCAAAGACCAGCATGGGCTGCATGCCATTGCCAGCAGCTCTGCGGTCAGCATTCATCAGGCCAGCCAAGATTTAGATAGCCTTTATGCCTTAGCGGGCGAGGCGCAACAGGAACTGGCTGCGCTGCTCGAAGGGCTTAATTTTACGCAGCGTTACCAACTGATGCTCCCCGAAGTGAAAAGCTATGAGCGTGCCAAGGCTAAGATAGCGGCCAAGTTTGACGGAGATGCCAGCCGCATTACCGATCTCGCCAGAGCCAGTCTGGTAGCCGATGATATTCAGGGCTTGATGACAGCCTATGAGGCGTTAAATAGTCAGGTTAAGGTGTTGCAGGTGAAAAACCGTTTTGCCGCGCCTAAAGCCTCAGGTTATCGTGACCTCAACCTCTTGGTGCAACTGCCCGAGACCGGCATGATTGCCGAGGTGCAGCTGCACCTTAAAGGGATCGCCGAGATTAAAAGCGGTGATGAACATAAGGTCTATGAACAGATACAGGCCATCGAAGCGCGCGCTAAAAGTCAGTCTCGTGAACTGAGTGAGCTGGAACAGGCGAAGATCACCGCGCTGCGTCAAGAGTCTCATAAGCAGTATCACAAAGCCTGGCTTTACTATAAGCGCTTAGATAGTGCCGAGCTGCTAAACGCTGCGGCATAGTCTGCTGGCCTGTGTAGTGAAATTGCATTAACAATCTGCGGTTAAAGGGATTATACTTGCGGCCATTAGCCCATTAAGAGCAGACGATAATGCACGATCTTATCGAGCAACTAAGGGAACTGAACCAAACGGTTCCCGTGCCACTGGAACTGCCCAGCTTCGATCAACTGGTGGAAGTCGAAGAGCAGATACTGATCCCTTTGCCTTCAGAGTTAAAGGAATATCTATTATATGCCA
This sequence comes from Shewanella sp. ECSMB14101, assembly GCF_000773485.1. NCBI lineage: Bacteria > Pseudomonadati > Pseudomonadota > Gammaproteobacteria > Alteromonadales > Shewanellaceae > Shewanella > Shewanella sp. ECSMB14101. The sequence continues at coordinate 5,991 of NZ_JSFF01000032.1, forward strand.
GTGACGTGATTCACGGCACTTTAGAGCCGGTGACTGTGAGTGATCCCTATTCCCATACTTATCTTCCCGAGGTGACCTCTTATGCCTGGTCTATCGGCTTGCCGAGGGAATATATTGCCATTTGTCAGCAGGGTGATGGCTTTTACTGTATCGATCAGGAAGGTCAGGTGATGTTGTGGCAAGACGGCGAACTGGACGAGGATAGCTGGGAGTCATTTTGGCAGTGGGTGGAAGAGGTGTGGATCCCCTCTTAGCGCGAGTTAACGATTAATTACATTTGGAAATCATGATGGCAAAAAGTGCTGAATTAAATGCGATAGAAATTAAATATTTGCGTCACTCATTAGGTCTAAGCGCGGCCCAGGTGGGCGAGCTGAGCAAGTGTAGTGAAGCCGATGTCTTGGCCTGGGAAGCGGGCGAGGCTGAAGTCTCTGGTCTGGCGGCTAAGAAGCTACTGGAGCTTGATGAGACCATTGAGATGCAGGTGCTTAACACCTGTGATGGTATCGAAGAGCTGTTTAGTAAAGAGCCTAAGCGTCGCCTGAGTTTCGTGGTGTACCCAACGCAGGCTGTTTATACCCAATATAACCCTGAGTTTTTAAGCTCATTACCACTGACTGAGCTTTATAACACCGCCGCCTGGCGTATCAAGAAAGAGTGTAAGCTGGTGCTTGAAGTGGATGTGACTCTAGTGCCGCTGGATGTTGAGGCTTACAAGGCTTACCGTGAAAAGGAAGGCCTGAAAGAGAGCCGCGAGAGCCGTGCCAAGTGGGCCGCTACTCAGCTATGAGTCACCGCATGACTTAACAACAGAAGCCCCGATCGTTATATCGGGGCTTTTTTAATTATCTTTCATCTTTAAACCGTGTTGCTTCAACGGGCCCAATGCTATCTTGTGCAAATATTACCTAAAAGTTAACTTTATTTGGACAAGGATATGTACCAAGTCGAGGCGTCTCGCCAGCCAACCTCACGCCTAGTTATCATCGCCGCGCTTATCTATCTGCCGTTGATCGAGAGTTTGTTACCCGGTCTGTTTGGGGCCTTGTGGGTTAATCCAAGCTTTATGCTCGAGGTGCAACCTGTGGCCCTGCTGATAAAGTTAATTGCCGTGCTTGTTGGATTATCACTACTCGGTCGCTTTCGTCGTCAAATTGCTCAAGTTATCAAGGGCAACTGGCCAGTAACTTTCGTTATGGGGCTAAGTTATTTGCTGGGCGCCGCGCAGCTTATTTTCTTAGCCTTGGGTTTGTTTATGAGCCTAGTGTTTAATGCACCAGTGAAAGAACAGAGTCAGTTTAAGCGTTTTGAAGATTACGCCATCTGGGTGCAGACCATAGATCCTGGGGCCATGGGCAAGGCTTACCATAGGGTGTGGTTGCAGTGTGATTTACCTGTGTGGCGCTATCAGCTGAAGCCGATTAAAACCTTGGATTGGGTGGGCGACTATAAGATGAGTCTGGATGATCATATTTTGACTATCGGCTCAGGGGTAGGTGATATCGAGCTGGACCTGTCCGAGGTGCCGGGTTGTCAGTCAGCCTAAAAACTCACGCTGTAGCAGCATAGTGATGCTCAGATCACTATGCTGTCGCGATATCCCTAATCCACGGCCTTCGCGGCTATGGCTTCGGTTTTCTCTAGCGCGCGGGCTAGCGCCGGGCGGCTCTTCATTCTGTCTCTAAAGGCGGCCAGTTTGGGCGGGATCTGCTGCTCAAACACAGTGGCCCACATCAGGGTATGGGTTAACATGATATCTGCCACGGTCGGTTTATCGCCGAGCAGAAACTCACTATCGGGCAAGAGCTGTTCAGCAATGGCGGCGGCCTTGTCGAACTCCCACACCGCGACCGGTAAGATCTCTGGGTGACGCTGGGCCTCCGGCAGGGCAAATTTATGTTTGCCCATGGTCCAAAGCGGCTGCTCTAGTTCACTGATGATAAAGCTCATCCATTGATGATAATGACCGGCCTCTGGCGTGCCAGGGATGGGCAGAAATTGACCTTGCCCATATTTTTCAGCCAGGTATTGGCAGATTGCCGCCGATTCGGTCAGCACCAAATCGTCATCTTGAATGACGGGGATTTTGCCACTGGGGTTCATAGCCAAAAAGGCCTCGCTGCGGTTGTCGCCCTTGGCAAAGTTGATGAAATGAAATTGCCAATCGACATCCAGCTCTTCCAGCAACCAAGAGACACGCAACGCGCGGCTTCTTGGGGTTCCATATAGAGTGATCATCCTTTTCCTCGCTCAGTGTTGGAGAAGTGTTGAGTGTAATAAAAAATGGCATCCAAGTGGATGCCATTTTTGTGAAAGTGTAGGTTAGAACCTCATACTCACCTTAGTGTAGAAATAGCGACCCATAGGATTGTGGGTAGCAATCACGTAGCCGTAGAGGTCAGTGTCACCATCACCGATAGCAAATGGTGGCTCTTCATCTAACACGTTGTTGATGCCAACACTCCACTTGATGATGTCGTTAAAGCGGTAGGAGGCTGATATATCCACCAGTAGCTGTGCATCAACCATTCGTGACTCATTCTCTTCAAAATCGAGGACGCCGTCGAAGTTGATGTCTGGTGTATCTTCAAACTCACCTATGTAGCTGAAGTTGATGTTGGCGGCAAAGTCATCCATGGTCCAGTTTGTGGTGAGCAACCAACGATGTTGTGGATAGCGATATTCACCAGTGTAATCTAGCTTGTCTTTCTCAAAATTGTGTAGATAGCTGTATTCCAGTCCAAATTTGAGTTCGCCGTAACTATCAAACTCCAAACCATAATGGCTGGATACATCTACCCCTTGCACCTCTTGTGAGCTGAGGTTAATAAAGCTTGAGTGGATCAGGCTGATAGGGCCTAAAGATTGTCCTGGCTGCGGCGCCAGACGCTCACACACAGTGCTATTTTGATCGTTACAGTTAGCCAGGTAGATCTCACCTAGCGGCTGCTTATCGATCTTATTGTCCTGAGTGATGCTAAAGACATCGAAGCCGACATCAAATTTTTGGGTTGGTGCCCAAATCAGGCCCGCATTCCAGGTTTCTGATTCTTCGGCATCCAGGTCTGAGTTACCGGCAAACTCGGTGTTGTAATCCAGAGCGGTACAGTCGACATTGTCAGCATCGCAGCGGTAGGTATCGATAAAGAAACTACTTTCTCTCGATGGGCCAAGACCGATTTGTGCCAGTGATGGTGCGCGAAAGCCCGTTGCCCATGATGCGCGTGCCGTTAGCTCATCTGTGATCCCCCACTGGAAGGCGACCTTAGGGTTTGTGGTTGAACCAAAATCGCTATAGTGGTCATAGCGGCCAGCCAGTTGTAGCTCAAAGTTGTCTGTGACTGGAATAGAAAATTCCACATAGGCGGCGTATTGATCGCGATCCGCTTGAGCTGACACGGCTTCGGTACCGAAGATAAGCCCGCGCTGGAACTGATCATCTGGAACATCACTCACATCCTCTTCACGGTACTCAATACCCGCTGCCATCATCACTTCACGATCGGCCAGGGTAAAGGCAGGTCCAGTGATGCTAGCATCATAGGCGGTCAGGTGTGACACCCCCTGGCGAACCAGGCTGGTGGTGATACGGTCGATCACCTCTTGAGGGTTCATGGTGCCACCGAAGGGGTTGTAATTTCCGGCATCGATCTCAGCTTGCAAGAAGTCGGTTCTTACCCATCCCTGGCTTCTGTCACCTTTTTGGGTCGATTCGCTGCGACCTTTTTGGAATGAGACTTCCCAGTCCCACTCATCCATTGAACCACGCAATCCAGCGACCATACGCAGGGTATCAGATTCGATGTCCCAGCGACGTGCGCCGGCATCGACGGTACGGTAACGGCCGATCTCGATATCCGTACCCCAAGGATTGTTGGGGTGGGTGCCGGGTACGGTCAGCATGGCATCTTCATCCAGAGGCGTCGGTGCGCCGCCAGCTTCAGAGGTGTTGTGCTGCGCCGCGACTTCGAGGAATGCCGTTAGCTCATCAGTCAGGTTATAGTCGAACTGGGCGATGGCGCCTACACGTTCTGCGGCAGGAATGGTGAGGTTATAAGGGCCATAGTCGAACAGGCAGCTGCCGCTGGCAGTGGCCGAGTCAGGCGGGCAATCTGGATCTATCGTCTTGACGCCATCGACATAGAAGTAGCCCGGGAAGCCGCGTGATGAACGGAAATCTTCACCGCCGTATGGACTTTGATTCGCTGTACCGAAGCGGCCCATCTCACTGGCGGCTAGGGTGTTGTTTTTAAAGTAGTCGAGAATGATAGAGGCGCTGCCCTTATCCGATTGCATGCCCCACAGCATGCTAGCGCTTTGTTCATCATAACCAGAGTCAGAGGCATCACCATAGCCTAAGTTAATTTCTAGCCCTTCGAAGTTTTTACGCAAAACGATGTTTACCACACCGGCGATGGCATCAGAGCCATAAATCGCTGAGGCGCCATCTTTTAGGATATCGATGCGTTCGATGGCAGAGATAGGAATATTGTTAATGTCGACGAAGGAGTTGGTGATCCCTTCGGCAAATGAGCTTATGGCTACGCGGCGACCATTGATTAGTACCAAGGTCGCATCTGGGCCCATGCCACGCAGACTGATAGAGGCGGCGCCGTTGGCGGTTGAGTCTTGACTGTTGCCACGGGTAGAGAAGGCGCCTGCACCGTTGGCCGGCATACGTTCCAGTAACTGTTGTAGGTTATCGAAACCCATGTTGGCAATATCGTCTTTGTTGATCGACTGGATAGGCGATGGGCCTTCAATGTCAGTACGTTTAATACGAGAGCCTGTGACTTCGATACGTTCAACATCATCGTTGGCATATACGTGAGGGGTTAGCGCAAGGGTAATGGCGATAGCGCAAGCGCTGGGCCAGTATTGAGGTCTTTTCATGATTATCCCTAATTTATCTTTATATTTATATTCAGTGACTACCTCTTCACTACCGCCACCATTCGTCACCTTTTGTTACGGTAACGTTACTAAACTAATCGCTAATGTAACAAAGTCAATAGGGCGAACTGCTAACAAATGTAAATAAATAAACGCATGATTTTGATTGATTAATGCCTTCTCTCTTGGCATTGTCATAGGTCATTTCAACCTAAGGTGTGTCAGGAGATTGAGTGATGATGGAAGAGAATACACTGCTCGAAGCCAGGTTTAGCCCTAAGCTCGGGCTCTATTGGTTGAACTCGGGGGCTGTGCTTTTAGGGGTGACTGTTGTCGGTATTCCTCTGCTTCTGCTCTGGTTTCCTCTGGGACTATTAGTGACCAATCGTTATATCGCCAATATGAGTGCCGAGCTGACGACCAAGAAGTTAATTGTGCGAAAGGGGATACTTACCCGCACCGAAAATACCGTGCCGCTGGATAAGATCACCGATATGGCGATGATTCAGGGGCCTTTGATGCGCCTGTTCGGCATTCATAAACTGACCATTGAAACAGCAGGCCAGTCTGGTGCTGGTGCCTTGATTAGCCTGACAGGTGTGGAAGAGGTTGCCGAGTTTCGCGCGGCCGTGATGGCGCAAAAGAGTGCCTTGAGTGAAAGCCAGATAAGGCCCGAGGCGAAAGCCGATTTGGCGACTCAGACCTTAGCCTGCTTGCAGAGTATTAGTGAGACGCTAGTGCGCATCGAAGCCAGGTTAACACCACCATCTGAGGCAGATAAGGCTCAGCAAAGCAGCCTGAGCACAGGAGAATAAACCCTGTGGAACCATTATCTGTAACCGCCCCGAATTTGACACTTTGGCAACAGT
>NZ_JSFF01000033.1:0-27225 GCF_000773485.1 Shewanella sp. ECSMB14101
AAATAACCCCTGTGAAACCATTATCTGAAACCGCCCCGAATTTGACACTTTGGCAACAGTCTACGCGCCTCTTTAGATCCACCGGGCCAGGCCTCTTGATGGCGGCCGCGGCCATCGGCGCCTCCCATTTAGTGGCCTCGACCCGCGCCGGCGCCGAGTTTGGCTGGCAGCTCGCCTGGGTGATCTTACTGGTTAACCTGCTCAAATATCCCTTCTTTGCCGCCGGAGCACGTTACACGGCAGCCACGGGTGAGAGCCTGCTGCACGGTTATCAGCGGCAGGGGCGTGGGTATCTGATCCTCTTCTCAATACTCAACGCCCTGGCGGCGGTCGCCAGTACGGCCGGGGTCGCCATGTTAACGGCGGCGCTGCTGACTCAGTTTATTCCCTTGCCTATCGATCTCCTTGCGCTGATCGTCTTGCTGGCCAGCCTACTATTGCTGGTGCTTGGCCACTACCGGGTGCTCGACAAGGTGACTAAGGTGATCATGCTCTGTTTGACGGTCACCACCCTGAGCGCAGCGGCATTGGCCTTTAATGCCGAGTCTATTTTGACGCCGGGTTTCGTGTCGCCTTCACCTTGGCAGTGGGCTCATGTGGGGTTCTTGGTGGCCATGATGGGCTGGATGCCTGCGCCGATAGAGGTCAGTTGCTGGAACTCTCTGTGGCTACTGGAGAAGCAGAAACAGCAGCTGGTGACGCCCAAGCAGGCGCTGTTCGATTTTAATTTAGGCTTTATCACCACGGCAGTCTTGGCCCTGGTGTTTCTCTCGCTCGGCGCCATGGTGATGCACGGCTCTGGGGTGCACTTTTCCCCCTCTGGTGCCAAGTTTGCCGAGCAGTTGATCCAGCTCTACAGCCAGGTGCTGGGTGAGGGAAGTCGTTACCTGATCGCCCTGGTAGCACTCCTCTGTATCTTCAGCACCACTGTGACTGTGGTCGATGGTTATAGCCGGACTTTGGCCTTGAGTGTTCAATTGTTGAGAGGCGAAGAGGCTAGCGAACGCGGCCTAAATATTATCATGCTGTTGGTGAGCGCCTTGGGACTTGGGATCATCTTGTTCTTCAAGGGAGCGCTATTGCCGCTGCTGCAGTTTGTGATGACCCTGGCCTTTATGACCACCATCATCTTTGCCTGGCTCAATTACCGTTTGATGACCAGTGACAATTTGGCGCCGAGTGCCCGCTATGGGCTGGCCATGCGACTGCTTTCTTGGATAGGTATGGCTTATCTGTTAGGGTTTGCGGCTTTATTTATATATTGGAAATGGCTCGGCTGAGTCATGGAGGCTGATAAGGCCGCCGAAACCACATGGATAAAAACAAGATGAGAAAGGGTATAAGATTGGCTAGCCTATGCCTGCTGGCGAGCCTATTGGGCGCTAGCCCGTTAGTTCTAGCGGTGCCGAGTGAGGTACAAGCCGACCTGAGTCCGACAGGCAATGTGGCACTGGGTCGTAGTTTGGATGCGATCATCGCCGATAATGAGCGACCCTTTTACGGCTTAGTCGCCCTGATGCAGGGCGGTAATATCGTCTACCTCAAGGGCAATACCTATCAAGAGGGAACCCCTCCCACACTCGATAGCCGTTTTATGTTGGCCTCTCAGAGCAAGATGATCACTGCCGCCCTGGTGATGCAGGCGGTTGCCGATGGACAATTTACTTTGGATGATAAGGTTAATCCCTATCTGAAAGCGGCTGGTTTGGCGAGCTACGACGAGCGAATAACTATAGATCAGCTGCTCAGCCACAGCTCGGGGATAGCGCCGCAGGGTAAGGCCAATCGCTTCGCGCCGGGCAGTGACTTTCAATATTCCAATTTAGGCTATCAGGTGCTGGCTCAGTTGCTTGAGGCACAGTATCAGCAGTCCTTTGCCTCTTTAGTAAACCGCTTTTTAGCCTCTCATGGCGTTAGTGGCATCAGGGCGCAGTTAGGAGCGCAGCAAGGGCTGATTCAGGGTATAGAGATCGGCTCTGGTGAACCTATGGAGTATGAGGTACAGATGAACCTGCTACCCGGTGGTGGTATGACAGGCACTGCCTCGGGTCTGTTAAATTATTTACGGGCCTTGCATGGCGGTAACTTGCTACCTGATGCTCAATATCAGGCGATGATAACGCCGAGGATGTTACGTCCCCATCGCTGGTCGTCACTCTATTACGGCTATGGGGTGCAGGTGAATCTCCAGGGAATCAAAGAGTACAGTCACTCTGGCTATCTGCCGGGTTATCAGTCTCTGAGTCTAAGCTATCCCGAGCACGACACTTACCTGGTGGTGCTGGAAAACGCCTCCTGGCCTCTGGATGACATGGATAAGGTGTTTGGTCTACATGACAAACTGCGCCTGGCGCTACAAGATGCCTTGTTGCAGGGCAGTGAAAATAAAGCGGCTTCGCAGGGGCAAAGTCGGCTATAATGTCGTCCCAGAGGCAGGCGCACCCGCGCGAGCCGATTATTTAAGAACTTAAGCTATGATTAATAACGATATTTTACGCCGTTTACGTTTTGTATTTGATTACAAAAATGCCAAGATGATCAAGATCTTCGCCAAGGTCAAACATGAGATGGACCAAGAGGTCTTGCTCAACATGTTGAAGAAAGAGGCCGAAGAGGGTTACAAGCCTTGCAATGACAAGACGCTTTGTTTGTTTCTGGATGGTTTGATTATCGAGAAACGTGGCCTGCGTGAAGGTGCCGAGATCCCAGCTCCAGTCTCTCAGTTAAACAACAACCTGATCTTTAAGAAGTTAAGGATCGCACTGGAGATGCGTGAAGAGGACGTTATCGAGACCTTGGCCCTGGCCGATTTCAATATGAGCAAGTCTGAACTGGGCGCCCTGTTTAGAAAGCCCGGCCATAAGCATTTCAAGGAGTGCGGTGATCAGGTGCTGCGTAATTTCTTAACTGGCTTGTCGATCAAATATCGCGGTAAGTAAATCCTATCATTTGCTAAAGGCGCGGCTTAGGCCGCGTTTTTTTATGCCTGCAGTTTGGTCAATGCGATAGGCGTTTAAAACAATAGGGGTGTGAAAATAATCAAAAAAATGATCGACGGAAAGGCAACAAAGATCACACTTTGTGGTAATCTTGCCAAAATTGATAGCACAGCCATTCCACCATACCCACAGATAGAGAAAAGGTTACCAATGGACGATAATAAACGCCCGCTATATCTTCCTTTTGCCGGCCCAGCCATTCTTGAAGCGCCCTTAATCAACAAGGGGAGTGCTTTTACCGAAGAGGAGCGTATCTTCTTTAACCTCGAAGGCTTGCTGCCCCATGTGATTGAGACTATCGAAGAGCAGGCTTCGCGTGCCTATGATCAGTACAAAAACTTCAGCAATGATCTCGACAGGCATATCTATCTGAGAAACATTCAGGACACCAACGAGACCCTCTATTATCGTTTGGTGCAAAACCACATTACCGAGATGATGCCGATCATCTATACCCCGACGGTTGGTCTGGCTTGTGAGCGTTTTTCTAAAAACTATCGTCGTAACCGTGGCCTGTTTATCTCTTATCCCAATAAAGATCGTATCGACGATATCTTGAATAACTCGACCCGTCAGAAGGTGAAGATCATCGTGGTCACAGATGGCGAACGTATCCTAGGTCTTGGGGATCAGGGGATCGGCGGCATGGGTATCCCTATCGGTAAGCTGTCGCTCTACACCAGCTGCGGTGGTATCAGTCCGGCTTATACGCTGCCCATTACCTTAGATGTAGGCACAGATAACCCGCATCTGCTGGAAGACCCTATGTATATGGGGTGGCGTAATCAGCGTATTGGCGGTGAAGAGTACGCCGAGTTTGTTGAGGCCTTTATGGAGGCGGTCAATAGACGCTGGCCGGATGCTTTGATCCAGTTTGAAGATTTTGCCCAGAAAAACGCCATGCCGCTACTGGAGCGTTACAAAGACAGATATTGTTGTTTTAACGACGATATTCAGGGCACTGCGGCAGTGACAGTGGGCTCCTTGCTAGCGGCCTGTAAGGCGGCGAAGACTAAACTCAGTAAGCAGCGAATCGCTTTTCTCGGTGCCGGTAGTGCAGGTTGTGGTATCGCCGAGGCGATCATCGCCCAGATGGTCTCTGAGGGGATAAGCGACGAGCAGGCTCGCCAGCAGGTCTTCATGGTGGATCGTTGGGGATTGTTGCAAGACAATATGCCTAACCTGCTGCCATTTCAGCAGAACCTGGCGCAAAAGGTGGCCAAGGTTGGGGGCTGGAATACCGAGAGCGAGAACATCTCTTTGCTGGATGTGATGAATAACGGTAAACCAACCGTATTGATTGGTGTATCTGGAGCCCCGGGTCTGTTCAGTGAAGAGATCATCAAGGCGATGCACGCGCACTGTAAGCGTCCTATCATCTTCCCACTGTCTAACCCAACCAGTCGGGTCGAGGCTACGCCAAAAGATATCCTGCACTGGACTAAGGGCCAGGCGCTGGTGGCAACCGGTAGCCCGTTTGAGCCTGTGGTGATCGAGGAGCAGACCTATGAGATCGCTCAGTGTAATAACAGCTATATTTTCCCAGGTATTGGCCTGGGCGTGCTGGCGTCTGGCGCCAAGCGTGTCAGTAATGAGATGTTAATGGCATCGAGCCGCGCGCTGGCAGAGTGTTCACCTTTGGCCAAAGACGGGGAAGGCTCCTTGCTACCAGCACTGGAAGATATTCATGCGGTCAGTAAGCATATCGCCTTTGCGGTAGGCAAAGTGGCGATAGAACAGGGTCATGCGCTGCCTTGTAGCGATGAGCTCTTGGTACAGACGATAGATGATAACTTCTGGACGGCGGAATATCGCCGTTATAAGCGTACCTCTTTCTAAACGTACCATTAAGTGTCTGTATAAAAAGCTGCCCTAGGGCAGCTTTTTTGGTTTTAGGCTTTGATGAAATTTTGCTATTGCTCACAAAGTGTTAATACAAAACATGATCCTGTTTGCACTTCCTTTGTTCGGTATCGTTTTTTAAGTTTCGCTTAATCTTGGCTGGTAAAGCTGGCGTGAGTAACACCCTGTATTTGGTGAGTAAGGCCTTGTCTTGCTCGCCTGTTTGCGCGGTGAAAACGTTAGATTTAGCTATTAAACTTGCTGATACCAGGAGCCCAAGATGAAAAAATTAGCTACCTTAGCCGCCGGCCTGCTTTTTGCCGGTGCTGTCGCTGCTGTCGATTGTAGTGATTGCCACGAGTCAATCGATATCACTATGCATACAGAGTCAGAGGCAACACTCGCGACCTGTAATGATTGCCATGCCTTAGGTGATAACCATGCGCCGGATGCAGAGATTCATATGCCTGAGTTGACCATTAAAGAGTGTACCGATTGCCACGGTATGGAATAAGGCACTGCGCGAGCTGATTTGAGCGCATAAAAAAGGGCCCTCTATGAGGGCCCTTAGATTATGTCGAAATTAACGACAGGTTTTCTTTTGCCAACTGCGGTTTAGTGCAGTTTACGGCGTCCAGCCAACAGGCCAAGTAGACCCAGTGCCAGGAAGCCAAGGCTACCACCCGAGTCACTATCATTTGACTCTTCTGGAACTTCTGGCGCAGGTGCGGGTTCCACACCATCTGAGTTCACTGTCAGCATAAAGCTGGTTGAGTCGGCATCAGACGGATAGGCCATGTCATGCACAGTAACGGTAACCATGGTTTCACCATACCAGTCTTTAGTTGGTGTGATAACAATAGTGTCACCTTCGGTGGTCGCACTGATATTGTCACCACTGACCTGAATACCATTTACAGTGTTTTTCAGATCTGTGTAGGCCACAGTTAGCGTAAGCGTGCTGTTTTCCTCGATGCTTTGGTCACCAATAGCAACAAGCTTCAGGTTGCTTGGTGCACTGATCACTTCCGATACAGTAATCATTTCTGAATCACTGTACTGGCTTGATACGGTAACCGCATTATCAAGGCCAACGGCGTTAGCTGATACACGAGCAGAGAAGGTGACGGTCAGGCCTGAGCTTTCAGGACCCTGATAGTTAGCACACACCAGCATGCCTTCAGACACTTTCTCGTCCACATTATTAAATGCGAACCCATCGTTTAACCAGCCACCGACAGGGGCAAAGGTTCCACGTTCACCATAGTAACCATGCAGACCGATAGAGCCGAATTGAGCATTAAAGGTTTCCATGGACTTATAGCCGAACATCATCTCATGCTGACCCGGAGCAAAATCGATCTTAGTTGAGATAATGGTCTCAATATCGAAGAAGGCATCAGGGTCTGGGTTATTGTTACCCGTGAACCTGTTGCGTACTTCGGTACCACCTTTCCATTGGAAGACATAGTAGTCACCCATGACAGCGCCGTAGACGTTGTTTATTGGTTCACCACGATCCATATCAAAGCGAGGGTCTGACATCATCACGTCACCACGCCAGAGCGGCGCAACTATCGTATCAGGGAAGTCCTGGAAGTTATCGTTGAATTCACGATGATAGTTATAGAATTCAGGCATTTCATCAAACTTCACATAACCAAATGGTGAGATCCCCAAGATATCATGAAGCATATCTTTTTCTGCACCGTATAGCGGCACATGAGGTAACCCATTAGATGACATGTTCAACGTCAAGTAGCGGTTAGAGTAGCCTGTGATACCCATTGCTGAGCTCGGCAGGTTATAACTGAGATCGACATAAAGCTCATCATCGAACTGCAGCTCGCTTGGGACTCGGCAGGTAGCATCTTCGACACTTGTGGTAAATACATAGTGACGCTTAGTCGCGACCGAAGAGGGTTGCACAGCATTAAAGCTAATGGTGTTGCCGTCAACTGTCATCGCCTCGGCATACTCTGGGTAACCGGCAACGCTAATTGAGTCCTCAATTAGCTGTAAGCCTGGGTCTAGCTCAGTGCTCAAGCTGAATTCACGCTCGCCACCGAGTAGGTTCGGGGCAAGTGATACTTCAAACTCGACAATATCGCCTGCTTTGGCAGCGCTTTGGCTGGCAGTCACCTGGGTGTCGCTACCGCTGTGAATCAGCTGCACCGGAATATAACCTAGGTTGGCATCGTTATAGCTGTCGCTACCAATACCGACATAACCATAGTAGATATCACCCTCTTCTGCGTCGGGTAAATCATAGTTGAGCTGCACACGGTATGGATCCATACCATTGGTCATCTCTGGGCCTGAGGCGACGAGGTTAGCTTCGTCTTGGTTACCAATAATGGCTAACGCAAGGGTGAAGTTATCTGCAAGGTTAACTGGGTCCTCATATTCATACTTGTAGTTAGACGCATAGGCCCAGTAGGTGCCCGGCGTAGGGTTGTTGATAGCGCAGAAATCATTGCTATCTAGCGTTGAATAACAGATCGCCTCATCTAACCACTGAATGTCAGCATCTTCATTAACGTCTTTACCTAAGTAGATAGCTGCGTAGGCATTATAATCGGCGTTAATGACTTCCCAAACGATACGCTTAGTGCCTTCTGGCACGTCGAAGAAACGTACTACCTGGCCGTCGGCTTCTCGCTCTGCACGGTTAGCATAACCTCTGGCGTCGCTGCGCTTCATCTGCGCATCAATGCGCTCAGCTTTCACTAATCCATTGCTTTCATAGTTAAACTGCTGAATTTCTTCGGTGTGAATTTCAGGTGTCAGCAGATGACCTTGTTTGCGGTGGATCTTGCCCATCACATTCTCAGGCATGCTGGTGCCGCTGTAGCGTATGCTTACAGGCAGGTGCTGCATTGGCATGTCGCTGGCACTTGGCGTTAGAGTCACATCACCGAGTAAACGCAGCGAAGATGAGTCAGCACCTGGTGCCTGAACTTCTAGCACTTTTGCCGTTAGTATGATGGATTGCGACTCGCCTGCGGCCAAGGTGAAGCTTGCAGGAGACACCTCCAATGACAACATGTCAGCCCCTTCCATGGTTAATGCCTTGGCATCGACCGTCCAAGTACCGTCTTGAGTGGCGGTAAAGGTACGCATCATGGTACAGGTGCCGTTACAGCTTTCATTGAAGAAGTAAGGCAAGTTCAAGCTGCTGACAGTACCACCATTTTTAGGGTTGGCGGCGCGGTAGTTATCGGCAGTTTCATCCATGATGAGGCCGGCCTTGTATGCCTTAGCCACATTGATGACACCGCTACCCGCATCGTTGAAGCTAGCGGCTTCAATGCCATCGGGACGGTAGCTTTCGATACTGCGAGTCACACCCTCTAAGCTTGCAGTGGTCATTAGTGCCGATTGAATTTGCGCAGGGGTCCAACTTGGTTGCGCTTGTTTCAATAGGGCCATGGCACCAGCTACATGTGGGGCAGCCATTGAGGTACCGCTGATTGCATTATAGTCACCTGGCGTACCTACCGCTGTCATTGGCATGTCATCTGCCCAAGCGGCATACACGTCAACACCTGGTGCGGCCAGGTTAGGTGACATTACCTCTGGGTTAGCAAAGTTATGACCACGAGAGGAGAAGTCGGCCACATAATTGGCATCTCGAGTCTTAGTTACAACGTTAGAGGCGGTAATCGTCAGCCTGTGATCGCTGCCGTTAGCTAGCCATGAAGATAGGCCATACCAGTTGTTAGATGCATCGCCATAATAGGCGCTATAAGGCACATGAATGCCAGGGATAACGAAAGGATCGTTAGCGATAGTTTCTGAGCTGCTGGCATTACGTAAGATGATTGCGCCAGCACCACCTGCGGCAACGTTTACGGCTTTATCAACTCGGGCTATATCACCGCGCTTACAGACGACGATAGGCGCCACATCAAATGGTGTTCCATCTGGGGCAACGTCAAAGAAGCCTGCTGGGAAGGGGTCGTTACATTTTTCGTATTGCCAACCATAGGCCTTGGCGTCTACAACCGGACCTGTATAGCTGTCGGTTATCCCGCCGCCTTCAATATCAGCAAGGGGTTGATCGCCACCGGTTACGCCGGTGATCATCTTGCCTTCAACGCCAAACTCACGGCTGTGAGTGGTGGCGGCAACTGAGGTCACCCAAGGAGAAAGGTGATCAATGGCGCCATGTCTTTGGCTAGCAACCGTTGGGTCGAAAGAGTTACCTGCAGACGCGGCAACCGAGATACCGGCTTCACGAGCTGCCAAGAACGCCATTTCCATTGGGTCTTCCCAAGGGAAATTACCAAAGGCTTGACCAATTGAATAGTTAATTACATCCACGCCATCGGCAATCGCATCTTCAAGACCTGCGAGCAGCGCAGAGCCTGGGCAGCCGCGAAACTCGTTTAAGGTGCCGTCACCTGGGTGACAAACTTGATACATGATGATGTTGGCATTGGGCGCAACACCCGACATGCGAGGAAGTTCAAGGTTGGTCGCTTTACCATCACTGGTGACGCCAACATCCGTTACCATATATGGTTTATTTAACAGTACGTTACCGGCAGCTGTTGAAGCGGTATGTGAGCCGTGACCATTATAGTCCTCACCATTTTGCGGACGCACAGGCCCAGTGATCTCCCACCATTTTTTATCGGGCTGGAAGCTGGCTTCTGTGTAAGAGTCGGTAATGATAGGGTATGAGCGAACACCAATGAGTTTGTCGTTACACATATTGGCGAACTCTTCTATTTCACAGTCGCCTAAATAGTGCTCGTAACGCGCGGGCAAGGTATGGACATAACCATCATCGCCTTGGGCTGAAAACGACACGTGGTCGGTGTTGATACCGGTATCGAGAACACCTATTACAATGCCTTTACCTGTATAGGCTGTTCCAGTCACTTCACCGGTCCAGAATTTGTCGGCACCTATATGCTGTGGACCCACATCAGTGTGTAGCTCGTAGATCCTTTCACGGGTCACGCTGACCACATTAGGTAGATTAGCCACCTTGGCAGCCTGATCTTGCGTCATGCGCATAGACATACCGTTGAAGGCCAACTGATATTGCGCCAGGGTTTCGTTTGCCCCGACTGTGCTCGATATTTGTGAAATCATCGCATCTTGTTGGCTTTTAAGATGAGAGCGATAAGCTTTCACAGCTGAGCTGTTTAGGTCAATTTTGTTATGTAAATCTGGGCTTAAACTTGCAGGGATCGTATTGCTTCTTGCAGAAGTGGCTTGAAGACCTGCCTTACCGCCCTGGTATAGCGATACCGGCTTGTCTGACAATTCGATAATGTAGGTTTGCTCACCTTGAATATCGGCTTCAAATTGGAATGGCACTTTGCGGTTTTCATCACTAAAGGCGCGGTGTACATTTCGGCCTACAGTCGGTTGAGTCTCTGCCGATGCATCAGGAAAAGCGCGATCGCGAAAACGATCTTCATTAGATCGTATTACCTCGTCGGTGACTTTAATGGGTTTAATTTGAGCGCCAGCTGGCGTCGTTTGTGCGCTTTGTATAGCACTGGCTCCGACAGCGCCAGCATAGATTGCTGCCACTGTCATGAGCGTTATTTTCTTCAATTTCATTGATCGTTCCCTTTTTCTTCTTTTTCAAAGCTTGGGCTTGGGTGCAAAAGTAAGGTACTCGTACAGCTATCGTTTTTATTGGGTATTGGAGTGACAAGCTAATGCGTAAAAGCTATAGGGGTATGCACAAGGTGTATGACAGGGTAGGGCTGGATCATCAAATCAAGAGGATAACTATCTGTTCGTTGGTTTCGATGCCTGCCAGTTGTTTGTTTTGTGGTTAATAGTTCTGATATTTTTTTCGTGTTACGGTTGAATGTGCTTGTTTGGCATATTGTCGCGGTTGTCGTGATGGGGGCAAACGTCACAGTGGATGTAGCATTTGGTAGCAAACTGATACAAATTGTTAAATTTGTGTTGCCAGGGTGGTTTGGGCTGCATATGCCTGGTGAACACTGTTGGTAACTTTTTTAACTCTCTGATTTTATAGTGGTTGATTTTACGATGTTTGAGCCGACACCAATTGGCTGTTAATCGGCATAGGTGTGTGACCCTGTTTGTGAGTATTGGCGCCTATGTAACTTCGTCATGCAAAGTGATAGAAATGTTGTTCGAGCATGTTAGGTGCCGGGCTTACTCAAAACCAAAATAAAAACAAAAACAGGGTTTAGTTGATGGAACTACGACATTTAAGGCATTTTATTGTATTAGCGAGGTTAAAGAGCTTTAGTAAGGCTGCCGAAGAGTTACACCTCGCACAGCCATCGTTATCTCGCAGTATTCAGAAGATGGAAGAGCGCTTGGGAGCCAGTCTTTTAGCGCGTGACGAAAAACAATTCGCCCTGACAGAGTATGGCCGTTTAGTCCTGGCACAGGGGGAGTTAATTGTCAGTCAAATGGAATACTTGGAGTCGGAGATCAAGGCTAAGCAGGGAATAGAAAAAGCTAAACTGGTTATCGGTGCTAGCCCCATTCCATCCAACAGTATTATTGGGCCTATAGTAGGTCGCTTTATTCGCGATAATCCAGAGATCTCTTTGGAGCTGAAAGTGGAGAGCTGGAACCGCCTCTACCAACAGTTACTCAAGGGGCACTTGGATATGTTTATCGCCGAGACCAATGCCACCTTGCTTGATCAGCATGATAATCTGGTGACTCAATGCTTGCCGCAATCTCAGGCGATTTTCTGTTGCCGCCCCAACCACCCGTTAACGCGATTAAGCAGGATCTATTTACCCAGTTTGCGAGATTATCCTCTCGGGATGCCCAGTGCTATGCCACAACTGCTCAAGCAACGCTTTGAGGATCTTTTTGATGAGGAGCGCCATGATTTTGCGGGACTCGTGAAATACGCGCAATTTCAAGCCATCAAGTCGGCCATAAAAGAGTGCGATATGGTGGTGATCACGCCCGATATTTCAGTGCGGGAGGAGCTGCTGTCCGGTGAATTGATTGCGCTGGATGTGGTTGGTATTCCCAGTATTAACGCTAGTTATAGTGTCGTCTCGATGAGAAATCGTCGACTGAGTCAGACAGCTTCGCAGTTTATCGAGCTGCTCTTAGGAGATTCAGCCGTCGAGGCCGTGGGGTTTTAGATTGGAATGATGGATTAAAAAGATAAAAGGGCTTTAAAAGCCCTTTTTCAATTTCAAAGCTTAACGTGCTTTGAGGTTGATTTCGCCGCTGATGGTACTGACGATAATATCGGCACTACCGTTACCCATCTGGAACTGCAGTGAGCTACCGGGGCCATACTTAGGTCTTTTCGGCTTATCCTGTGTCAGGCGATTGTCTATGTCGCCGCTTGGCCCGCCGTCGATGGCGAAGGTGGCATCCAGGGTTGCCGGTAGGCTAAAGCTGATGTCGCCACTGACACTATCCAAGCTGGCCTTGGTGGCTAGGGCGGATACCGAGAGGTTCAGATCCCCGCTGACGCTTTGAGCCTTGAGGCGATCCACTTTATCTAAGGTCACCTTGGCATCACCCGAGACCAGCTCGATAGAGACCTGGTCGGCACTGCTGTCGGCGTTAAGTTCACCGCTAACCAGGGTGTAGCTGACCTTGCCCAGACTCTGTTTGTCTTTGATGTTGCCCGATACCGTCTCCAGTTTAAGCTTGCCCTGCAGCCCTTGGCTGCTGATATCGCCCGAGACGGTATTGATGAACACTTGCTCCTTAAGGCTTTCGACCTTAATGTCGCCGCTGACGGTCTGCACATTGATATCGCCCGATAGCTGACTGACCCTGTAGTTGGCCGATACCCCTTCGCTGTTCAGCTTGAGCTTTGCTGGCACCTTGATGGTAAGGCGTGAGCCCTCCTTATTGCTGCCCGAGTAATGGCGAGGCAGTTTATCTTCGATGGAGATAGTGCCGGCTTTTTGCTCTACAACAAGGCCTTCGCTCAGCTCATCTAAGGTGCCTGTGATGGATATGGCGTTCTGATCCCAGGAGAGGATCTCGACGTCGCCGCGCTGCACCTCAAGGTTCAGACGCAGATCGCCCTCGACCTCGATGCGCTTATCCACGCTTTGAGCCGCTAACAAGGATTGGCTCAGTAGTAATAGGGGCATAGCCAGATAGGCAGTTTTAGTTTGCATCTTCATATCATCTCTCCTGTGGTGTCGCGATTGACAGGGAGTTTTTGCCCCTGTTTGATTAACTCTATCTCTCTTTGCTGTGTCCATAGCCACAGCTGCCATAGCTGCTTGTCTGTGGGATTAAGCTTTAGCGCTTCATAGATCTCTTTGGCCGCCGTCCTGAGTTGTTCTATTCCCTGCTCAACCGGTTGGCTATAGGGACTGGTTTTCCAGTCGACCTGCTTGGTTAGGGTGAGGGCGGCGATATTTGTCTGGTGCTGCGCCTCTATGGCGGCCAGGGTATGCAGTAGGGCATCGTTTTGCCCATCTGGCGCCTCTGGCGAAAAACTTATCTTGCCGACCAATAGGGCCAGCAGCAAAGTGCTGGCGATGGCCACCGGTCGCCAATAGCTCGGCGAGCTCGCTGTTGGTGCATCGAGACCTTTAGCTATGCTTGGCCAGAGATCGCGCTCAGGCGTCATCTCTGTTGGCGCATCATGAATAAGGCGCCTTAATGTGTCACCCTTGTCGGCCATTAGATCATCTCCTGCAAAAGTTGTTTTGCCCTGTGGTACTGCGCCTTGCTGGTCCCCTGAGCGATGCTTAGCCGTTTGGCTATCTCATCGTGCTGATAGCCCTCTAAGGCATAGAGCACAAAGACGATACGGGCACGTTCCGGCAGACGTAATATCAGCTTATCCAGTCCATCGTATTCAAGCGGTGCGCTGCTAAGATCGGGTGCCAGCTCGGCCGGCAGCATCCTGGTCCAGAAACTTTTATGTTTCTTGATGCAGCTTAAAGCCTGGTTGACCGTTAGGCTGTGCAGCCAGGTCGTAAACTGACTCTTACCATCGAAAAGCGGTAGCTTCTGCCACAAGCGAACAAAGGTTTCTTGAGTGGCTTCCTCGGCTAATTCCGCTTGGCCCGCCAGGCGAAAACAGAGAGCGTAGACGCGTCTGTGGTGCTGATCGTAAAGTTGCCGAAATGCCGTCTTGTCTCCTTGTTTGGCACGTTCGACCAATACGGCGTCGAGGAGCTGATGAGCATCATCGGGACTCGTAAGTACGCTCAATTCTGTCTTCCCTGTGAATAAACAATACCTATTAGACATAGGCAGGAGTTGAATAGGTTTAAAGCGAAATGAAAAAAGTTTGGTTTAAGGTATATCAGCGAGCATCGAATGCCAACTCATGACCCGTTGAAGGAGAAGAAGCAGGGCAGCAGAGCTGCCCTAGGGATCAGGATTGTTTCTCAAATACCAGTTGAGCGCCTACCAGGTCGGCCAGTGCCGTGCCAACGGACTTAAATAGGGTTATCGATTGTTCATCCTGGCGTGGGGCAAGCGTGCCGCTGCAAAGGTCGGCCAATTCGCCCTTAACCTGTGATAATTCAAAGACGCCTTCTTCAACCGGAATCAACAGCTCGCCGGCTTCGGCAAATACATTCACCTTGGCATCCACATAGACATCAGAATTCACCACAAGCTTGCTGTCACATTCACGCCTATCCTGATTGTGGTTGCCCACCAGATCCACGTGGGTGCCCGGTTTGACCCAGCTGGAATCGAACAGCGGAGCCGGTGCCCCAGTGGCGCAGCTGATGAGATCGGCTGTGCTAACCGCGCTTTTAAGATCGCTGCAGGCGGTGACATTAATATGCTCAGCCCTGGTCTTAATGGCGGTTATAGTTCGGTCGACCTTGGCACTATCACGTCCCCATACGGTAATTTTTTCAATTGGCCTGACACTGGCGTGGGCAAGCGCCATAAAGGTGGCCAGACGACCTGTGCCAAACAGGAGTAAATGCTTGGTGTCTTGCCGTGACAGGTATTGGCTGGCAAGCGCTGACACCGCAGCGGTGCGCCAATAGGTGACGCTGGTGCCATCCACTAGGGCCTGGGGCTCTCCGGTTTCACGGCTAAAGATTAAGATTTTGGAGTAGAGACTTTCAAGATCGGCTGACTTCTTGGGGTTTTCAGGAAAGTAGGTAAAGGCTTTGACGGCGATGGTTTTCTGATTCCAGGCCGGCAGTACGGCAAAAGCATCGCTGTGGCTACTGTTTTCATCCAAGGGAAAAACCTGCCGCTGTGGCATCCCGGCGGGCTTAGCGAATGTTTGTTTGAGTGCTTCTATCAGACTGGGAAAGTCTAGCGCCTGATGTACCGAATCTGCATCGATAACTTGCATATTACCTCCTTTGTTTTTGTGGATATTGTATGCAAAAAGTCTGGCGGTTGAAAGCCTGCAGGGTTGACTTTGAATGGGTTCGGCATTTTTTTAAGATGTCTGGCTCTATAAGTTGCTAATTTATATTAAATTAATTAAAGAGGCGTGTATGTAAGTCGATAGTTACTATACTCAATATTGGAAGTAAATAGTCTTCCAAGGTCTTAATTGTCGTTGAAGACAAGTAAAGCAATCACTTCAAATTAAAGGATCTTCCCATATGCTCATTCGTCACAAGTTACTCGTTAGCGCGGCAGTGTCTATCTGCTCTGTGATAGCGATGTTTGGTTTGCAGCGCTTTTCGGCGGCGAAGCTGGATGATTTGTCTCATGCTGCACAACAAGTAATTGAACTTGAAAAGGATGTTTTGAGTTTACGTAAAGATGAAAAAGACTTTTTTGCTCGATTAGAACTTGGTTATGTGGATAAACATCAGCGGAAAGCAAAAGAATTAGAGGAGAGAATAGCGACCCTTGGCGAAATTTTTGCCCGCAACGATATTGAGCAGGGGGATTTACACTCTTTTAAACAGAATTTAGTGCGTTATGAATCTATCTTTGCCGAGACTACCAATCTGCAAAAGCAGATAGGTCTAAACCCCAAAGATGGGCTTTATGGAGCGCTGCGCAGTGCAGTGCAGAATGTCGAGACTTTGGTTAAAGAGAGAAACGAGCCTGAGTTAATGGTGACCATGCTGCAGCTAAGGCGCAACGAGAAAGACTTTATGCTCAGGCGTACCATAAGCTATGTCGATAGGTTTAATGGCAACCTGACGCTGCTGCGTCAACAGGTGGCGAGTGCCATGCTCAGTGGCGCCGTGAAGAGTGAGCTTAATACCCTGATTAATGATTATGAACAGAATTTTAAGACGTTGGTCGCTAAGGAGCAGGAGTTTGGGCTGGATAAAGACAGCGGCAAAATGGCGAGTCTGCGAGACAGTATTGCTTCGGCCGAAAAGTCCCTGGTGCAGCTTAAGGCGCAGTCTATGGAGGCCATTAGTCGAGCCGAAAGCGCCACAGTGACTATCAGCATCATCATCTTTGTGCTGATCACCTTAGTCTTGATTGGCTTTACCCTGGCGATTATTCGCAGCATCATGGATCCGGTTCAGCGGATCAGCGACGCTATCTCTCGTATCGAAGAGACCAAAGATTTGCCCCTGAGGTGCGATACCAAGGTGGATGATGAAATAGGTCAAATCGCGCGCCATTTCAACAGTATGGTCGAGTCATTTCAATCCTTAATTAAAGAGGTATTAACCTCGGTTGAGGTTGTGAATCATTCTTGCCAGGAACTTTCTCAAAATTCGCTGCGAGCCTCTGAAGGAGTGGGGCGTCAGCTCAATGAAACCGACATGGTCGCGACTGCGATCACCGAAATGGGTGCCACCATAGACGAGATCGCCAGCAACACTGAGCTGGCAGCCGAACGTGCTGGAAATACCCATGATAATGCCCAGCAAGGTCAGATGGGGGTTGAGCAGACGATAGAGAAGATCCAGGCATTAGCCGCACAGTTGACGGACTCAGCTCAGGTGGTTTCTGAGTTAGAGAAAGACAGCGAGACTATAGGCAGTGTGCTGGATGTGATTCGCGGCATTGCCGAACAGACCAATTTATTGGCATTGAACGCGGCGATTGAGGCTGCTCGGGCAGGTGAACTGGGGCGCGGTTTTGCCGTGGTGGCCGATGAAGTGAGGAGCCTGGCGATGCGAACCCAAGAGTCAACCGAAGAGATTGCCGGTATTATCCAGACACTTCAGAGCCGTACTCGCTCTATTGTGCAGTTAATGGAAGCCACACAAAAGCAGGGCGTAGAGAGTGCCGACCAAGCAGCAAGTGCCGGTGCCTTGCTTGAGCAGATCAATACTGATGTGACTAACATCATGGATATGAGTACTCAAATTGCTGCGGCGATAGAGGAGCAGAGCATGGTGGCTTCGGAGGTGAACAAGAATGTAGTGGTTATTCGCGATATCGCTGCCGAGTCGGCCCAAGCCGCAGATGACAATGCTAAGTCTTCCGATGAGGTAAAAGCGCGAACCGAAGTACTCTATCAAGCGGTGAGCCTGTTTAAGATATAAGCGGTTAACGGAGAAAGGGGGCTTAGGCCCCTTTTTTTATGAAATTTATTCGTGAAATGCGGGGTTTATACTCAAATTATTGGACCCGGTCGACTAAGCTAGTTGAGAGAGCAGGGTGAATATGAGTGGTCGATGCGATTAAGTCACTTTTTAAATGTTTTAGCGTTAGGGCTGTTGCTGCTGTCATTTTTGACCGCAAGCGGCATCTATTACCTTATTTATCTGCCCAGAATTCAAGAGCAAGTAAAGTCACGCCAAGACATGAATTTAGAGGCAGTGCAAAAAGGGATCGCCTATGCACAAAAAAATTTAGACACCCTCTGTTACGACTATGCCATATGGGATGATATGGTAACTTTTGTCGATAATGTATCGCCTGAGTTTGCCCTTAAAAATCTTGATGACAATGCTTTCGAGGTTGCCAATATCGATGGCTTCTACGTGTTTAATCGCCAAAATCAGGTGGTGTGGCAATATACCAGTCAAGAGGCCTTCTTGGCTCAGCAACTGCCATTGGCTGAGGCAGAATTTATCGGGCAGATCTTACCTTCTCCTGAGCAGATGAATGCAAATAAGCCATCTTCACGTAGTGGTCTGCTGCGCATGGGTGACAGGGTGGTTTATTTTAGCAATGTGACAGTGCTACCGAGCGATGGTGAGGGGAGAGTCGCTGGGAGTCTGTTAACTGTGCGGAACGTTAGTCCGGAGATCCACACTGAGATAGAGCAGTTTAGCTTAATCAAGTTTGATCTAGAGGTGTTGGCAAAGGATGCTAAGTTGGCTGATATAACCACCTTAGGGTTTAGAGAGCCTCCTCGTGTCAGTGATATTCGTGAGTACCACTCCTGGTATGTTCACGATGTGCTTAAGGTACCGTCACTTAAGATCACAGTGCACCATGATAAAAACCTCATTCCATCGATATTTACCATTGAATCAATCTTGATGTTCTTAAGCGTCCTGGTGATGTCCTATGTGGCTATCATTCCGTTTTCCGCGCTGGTGGTTCGGCCGCTAAGGGTTGCCAATGCCGTGCTGGATAAGATGGCTCACCGCGGTGTACTGCTGACCATGCCAACCTCTTGGTCGATTACCGAGGTGGCTAAGTTGACCGAATCGTTTAACTTGGTGGTGGAGAAGCTACAGCGGCATCAAAATTATCTCGAGTCCCTCTCTTTTAACGACCCTTTGACAGGTATCGCCAATCGCCGAAGCTTGGAAGTCTTTGCAGAGCGCGCTCATCAGCAGTGGCGCGATGGAAAGGGCGCTATCGGCTTTATCATGCTGGATATCGATTACTTTAAGGCCTACAACGACTCAGTGGGGCATCAGAGTGGTGATCAGGCATTGGTCAAGGTTGCTCAGGCCTTGATGCTTGAGTGTCGTCGTCGTGGTGAGCTGGTGACCCGCTATGGCGGCGAGGAGTTTTGCGTGGTGATCCATAGCGATAATATTGCCCAGATGGAGCTGTTGGCGGGGCGTATGCTGCAAAAGATCAGAGAGCTGAATATCTATCATCAGGCATCTCCCTTTGAGAAGGTCACAGTAAGCATGGGCGCTGTACTTTACGACGGTTATCACCCCTCTTTTGCCGATGATGATTGGCAGCAGATGATAAAACTGGCCGATGAACAACTTTATCAGGCCAAAGAGAGTGGCCGTAATCAGCTAAAAATACTACACCGACGGGTAAGCCCACTCTCTGTGGTTGGCTGACTTAGCGTTAGAAGATGGCTAGGCTTTTATAAAGTACCTGAGTTCAAGAGACTGTGTTATTAGCTGATTGGTGAGATTGTTGAAACGCAACTATGAGCTAGGTTCGCCTGGCAGCGGGTGGCGTCTTATATCGCTACGTCTATGCATAACGACTATGCTTAATGCCTATTGCGTCTTGTTAGCTTGTCAGGCGCTTGAGCCTGAGATAGCCTGATGACTAACATAGTACAGCCTCCCCCGAGTATCTCCTGCTCGTTTAAAGGCAGCATTTTATGCTCGCTGATGTGACTAACTTTCTTCTAGATCTTGGCCATTATGTTCAGGGTTAAAATATTCATGACTTGTGAGAATGAAAACTGAGGTTGTATCTGGAGGGATAAAAAATTGAAAAGTGGAGAGATTTACAGACACAAAAAAGCCTCGCATTGCGAGGCTTTTTTGTGTGGTGCGCTAGGCACCCGCTTAATATGGTGCCCGAACCCGGAATCGAACCAGGGACACGAGGATTTTCAATCCTCTGCTCTACCGACTGAGCTATTCGGGCGACGGGGTGCATTAAAAGGCTTTTGCGCATTTGAGTCAACTAATTTTTGCAAAAACTTCGTATAACTGACCTGTTTGGATAACTTTTGCCCGAAACGTCGATTTTTAGATCAAATGCGGCTGGTGCGAAAAGTGGGCAGGGAGAAACTCAAGTTTGAACCCGTTTGAAGTCAATTGCGTTCGGGGGAGATATTTTGGCCTGGGTTGTCTACTCTATATTCGCCTAGAATTAAAAAAGCCCCGCAGAGCGAGGCTTTAAAATAACATGTGATTACTTGAGCATATCGTTATTGGGATAGTTGGTTTTCATCACCATAAGCACATGATCTTTAAGTTTTTGTTGACCAAGTTCTTCATAGGCGGTCGCCATGATCTCCAAGGCGCGTTCGGTGGATGGGGTACCTGGGTAGGTTTCCAACACCGTCTGGGCACGCACGGCCGCGGCGCTCCAAGCATTCATCTTGATATAGTACTCGGCCACGGTGATCGCATATTTAGCAAGACGATTTTTTAAGAATTGCATACGTTTTTGCGCATCGGCAGCGTATTTGCTGTTAGGATACGACTTTATTAAACGGTCAAAGTCTTTAAAGGCTTCTTGCGCCGCTTTAGGGTCTCTATCGGTTCGGTCGATATTGAGCATGTCGTGGAACATGTAATTATCGGCCTGCATGTTTACCAGTCCACGCATGTAATAGACATAGTCTATATCTTTATGAGTGGGGTTGAGACGGATAAAGCGGTCGATATTAGCAATACCAGAAGCAGAATCGTCCAGTTTGTAGTATGCATAGATCAGGTCTAACTGTACCTGTGTCTTATGTGGACCGAAGGGATAGCGAGAATCTAAGGCCTCAAGAGAGCGAATCGCTTTACTATAGTTGCCCAACTCCATAGAGGTTCTTGCTTGAGAATAGAGGACTTCAGGGGAAGATTTACTGAGCTCAATATCATCTTCTGGTTTACTACTGCAAGCCGTTAAGGCCAGTGACAACAAGGCGACAGCGGCGCCTTTAGCAAAATTATGCATACTTGAATTCGATTCTTTTTAAGTTGTAGTTAAGAATTTTTCCATTTCACGATAAAATAGAAACAATCCGATTGTAACAGATAGCACTTTATTTTGGACCCCAAAACGCGGGTACGGTTCCTATGACACAAGAGATTAATCTAAAAAGCGAGATCACAGCAACACAAACCGGGCAAAGATTAGACCAAACCCTGGCGGAGTTGTTCCCTGATTATTCCCGTACACGTATTAAAGAGTGGATACAGGCTGGTGCCGTCTACGTCGATGGTATGGTGCAAACTAAGCCTAGAGAAAAGGTTCTTGAAGGGCAGGAAATTGAGATTGAAGCCACCCTGCAGGAGGAAACCAAGGCTGAGGCGCAGGCAATCGATTTAGATATTGTCTACGAAGATGACCATATTTTGGTGATCAACAAGCAAGCTGGCTTGGTGGTGCACCCTGGTGCGGGTAATAGTGACGGTACCTTGATGAATGCTCTATTGCATCATTGCCCCGAAATTGACCTCGTGCCAAGGGCGGGTATTGTGCACCGTCTCGATAAAGACACCACAGGACTTATGGTGGTAGCCAAGACCGTCGAAGCGCAAACCCACCTGGTTGCCGCACTGCAGGCGAGAGAGATCACCCGTGAGTATGAGGCCATCGTTTCGGGCACCATGACTGCCGGCGGTGTAGTGGATGAGCCTATCGCGCGCCACCCCACTAAACGTACGCATATGGCGGTGCATCATAGTGGTCGTCCTTCGGTGACTCACTATCGCGTGGCGGAAAAGTTTCGTGCTCATACCCGACTGCGTCTGCGTCTGGAAACCGGCCGTACTCACCAGATCAGGGTGCATATGGCACATATTGGTCATATCTTGGTGGGCGATCCTGTCTATGGTGGCCGTCCGCGTCCGCCTAAGAAGGCGACGCCAGAGTTGACGGAAGTTCTGAATAACTTCAAACGTCAGGCACTGCATGCGGTGCGCCTAGAACTGGCTCACCCCTTCACCTGTGAAATCATGAGCTGGCAGGCGCCTATTCCTGAGGATATGGTGGCGCTAACTCGTGCCCTGCGTGAAGACAGCAAGGCTCATCCGGCAGAGTATTAATGATACCTGACGATTGGTTCATTCCCCCCGGCGTAAAATTGGCCTTTAGCCAGCGCTCGGGTGGAGTGAGTCTTCCCCCCTTCGATAGCCTGAATCTTGGCGATCATGTTGGCGACGATCCTGAGTGCGTGCGGCTTAACCGGCTGCGTATCTCGCACTCTCTTGGCTTGTCCTCTGCTCCAGCCTGGCTTGAGCAGGTACATGGCACAGAGGTTATCGATCTCGACGTCGATGCCAATAGGGTTGCCGATGGCAGCTTGTGCCGCAGCGGCGAACATGTCTGTGTGGTGATGACGGCAGATTGCCTACCTGTGTTGATTTGCGATCGAGGTGCAACTCAGGTCGCGGCGGTGCATGCGGGTTGGCGTGGCCTGTGTCAGGGGATACTCGAATCGGCTATCGCTCAGTTTGAGGCACCGGCCGATGAGTTGCTGGTTTATCTTGGGCCCTGTATTGGTCCGGATGCATTTGAAGTGGGTGGCGAGGTTAGGGCGCAGTTTATGGCCCAGCATGTCGATACGGCAGCCTTTTTTAAGGCAAATAACGATAAGTATTTAGCGGATCTGCAAGGGATCGCCCGTTATCGCGCCGAGCGACTCGGCGTTGCTGCTGTTTATCAATTACCCCATTGTACCTATAGTTTGAGTGCCGATTATTTCTCTTATCGCCGCGACGGGAAAACCGGTCGTATGGCCTCGTTTATTTGGTTGGAAAAGTAGCGTATTTTTTCACCAACTTTGCCCTTATTGCTTGAATCCTCCTAAAAAGCCCCCATCTATACTGTTAACAAAGCACTGAAGGTTTCCTTCATTCGTTAATTTTTTAGGAGGCTGTATGCGACTCGATCGTATGACGAACAAATTCCAGATAGCAATCTCCGATGCTCAGTCATTAGCGTTGGGGCGTGACCATCAGTTTATTGAGCCGATTCATTTGATGATGGCCCTGCTCAATCAGGATGGGGGCTCTATTCATCCACTTCTGACCCAGGCGGGGATCTCGGTAAGCACCTTGCGCTCGGCGCTGAGTCAGGAGCTTGAACGCCTGCCACAGGTTGAGGGAACCGGTGGTGATGTTCAGCTGTCTCAGGCGCTCATTCGCCTGCTGAATCTGTGTGACAAATTGGCGCAAAAGCGCAAAGACAAATATATCTCCAGCGAGCTGTTTGTGTTGGCGGCCCTAGAGGGCGGCGACGCGCTGGCCCAGTGTTTGAAGAAATCTGGCGCCACCAAGGAGTTGCTTGAGAAGACCATTGAAGAGGTGCGTTTGGGTAAAAACATTGACGATCCTAACGCCGAAGATCAGCGTCAGGCGCTGAAAAAATTTACCATAGATCTGACCGAGCGCGCTGAGCAGGGCAAATTAGATCCTGTGATCGGCCGTGATGATGAGATCCGCCGAACCATTCAGGTGCTGCAACGCCGCAGCAAGAATAACCCTGTGCTTATAGGTGAGCCCGGTGTCGGTAAGACAGCCATCGTCGAAGGCTTGGCACAGCGTATCATCAATGGCGAGGTGCCAGAGGGGATTAAGAATAAGCGGGTATTGTCGCTTGACTTAGGTGCATTGGTGGCTGGTGCCAAGTATCGTGGTGAGTTTGAGGAGCGCCTCAAGGCGGTGCTTAATGAATTAGCGCAGGAAGAGGGGCAGGTGATCCTCTTTATCGACGAGCTGCATACTATGGTGGGCGCAGGTAAGAGTGACGGTGCCATGGACGCGGGCAATATGCTTAAGCCTGCTTTGGCCAGAGGCGATCTGCACTGTGTTGGCGCGACTACACTCGATGAGTATCGCCAATATATTGAGAAAGACGCCGCGCTCGAGCGACGTTTTCAGAAGGTGCTGGTGGATGAGCCGAGTGTCGAAGACACCATCGCCATCTTACGCGGCCTGAAAGAGCGCTACGAGCTGCACCATCATGTGGAGATCACAGATCCTGCGATTGTGGCGGCGGCCAGTATGTCTCATCGCTATGTCTCAGACCGGAAGTTGCCCGATAAGGCTATTGATTTAATCGATGAGGCGGCCTCGAGTATACGTATGCAGATAGACTCTAAGCCGGAGCCGCTGGACAGACTAGAGCGCCGCACCATTCAGCTAAAGCTGGAGGAGCAAGCCCTGATCAAAGAGAGCGACGAGGCCAGTCAACGCCGCTTGAGTACTCTGCGTAGCGAGCTGGCTGAGGTCGAGGCCAAGGCCGCCGAACTTAATGAAGTTTGGCATACTGAGAAGGCTGCATTGGCGGGCACTCAGCATATTAAGGCGGACCTAGAGCAGGCGCGTATGGATCTTGAGGTGGCGAGGCGCGCAGGGGATCTTACCCGCATGTCTGAGCTGCAATATGGCCGTATTCCAGAGCTTGAGAAGCAACTGGACTTGGCCGCTCAGGCCGAGATGCAGGATATGACGCTGCTGCGTAACAAGGTCTCAGATGTGGAGATCGCCGAGGTGTTATCTAAGGCTACAGGTATTCCTGTGTCTAAGATGCTCGAAGGGGAAAGAGAGAAACTCTTACACATGGAAGAGGCGTTACATACACGGGTGATAGGGCAAAATGAGGCCGTAGATGCGGTGGCTAATGCGATCCGACGTAGCCGAGCGGGTCTTGCCGATCCTAATCGTCCAATTGGTTCGTTCCTCTTCCTCGGCCCTACGGGGGTGGGGAAGACTGAGCTATGTAAATCGCTGGCGAAGTTCCTGTTTGATACCGAAGCGGCCATGGTACGTATCGACATGTCTGAATTTATGGAGAAGCATTCGGTGTCACGTCTGGTCGGTGCGCCTCCAGGCTATGTTGGCTATGAAGAGGGTGGTTATCTGACCGAAGCGGTAAGACGTAAGCCTTATTCGGTGATCCTGCTCGATGAGGTGGAAAAGGCACATCCCGATGTGTTCAACATTCTGCTGCAGGTGCTGGATGATGGTCGTTTGACCGATGGTCAAGGACGCACGGTCGATTTTCGCAATACCGTGGTGATTATGACCTCTAACTTAGGTTCGGATGTGATCCAAGAGCGTTTTGGTATCGCGACTTATGCCGAGATGAAAGCCGAGGTGATGAATGTGGTTACCCATAGCTTCAGGCCTGAGTTCTTAAACCGTATCGACGAGAGTGTTGTGTTCCATCCATTGGAGTCAGAACATATTGCTCATATCGCTCAGATACAGATAGATAGCCTGAAAGCTAGACTGGCAGAGAAAGATTTTGAGCTCGAGGTGAGTGAAGCTGCCTTAGCCTTAATCGCCCAGGCCGGATTTGACCCTGTTTATGGTGCGCGTCCTCTAAAACGTGCCTTGCAGCAAGAGGTCGAAAATCCGTTGGCGCAAAAACTACTCAGTGGTCAGTTGCTCCCTGGCACACCTATTAAGGTGGACGCCGCCAGTGGTGAGTTATCCTTCCATCAGTAAGCAATGAGTCTCGAGATAAAGCCCAAACTTTGGTTTGGGCTTTTTTATATTTGAGCCAGCTTTTGCATTTGTTCATTATTTGCACTAATTTGCAAGGGGTAGATATCTTCTCATTTGAGTTTTTATGCCGTGAAGGAGTAATGGATGAAAACAAGGTTAACAATAGTGGCAGCAATGGCCGTTTTGACGACGGCGTGCAGCTCAGCTCCAGAGCAGAGGAGCGATCCATCCTACATTGAGGTGGGCAACGTGGAATATGACAGCCTCTATCATTATGGCTATAACACGGGGTGCCGTAGCGCAGGCTATCTTAAGAGAAACCCTGGAGCCGACACCCTTGAAGAGATGAAAGATAAGGTATTGGATGGCTTGTCTGAATTTGATAAAGGTTGGGATGCTGGTACCCAGGCATGTCAAGACGGGGTCAGTCGCTCTATGTATAAGGTAAAAGGTAATTCGTGACTGGCTAATGCCTTTGAAGTTAAGGCGACAATCGGCCCAGGGCCGACTGTCGCTGATAGCATCGATTGGCTATTTGTTGCAGAAAAGCTTAATGCGCTGTTTCTGCGCAGCTATCTCTGATTGTCTATCTTCCTCTGTCATACGCACCATTTCACCATCTTTCTCATTCTTACGTGTGAGACGCGTATGAGTCTCCAGCACCTTCAATTGGTGTTGGGCATTTTCACAGATTGCCTTAGCCTGGGCTTTGTCTTTTTCGGTTATCGCTTCGGCGGCTAATGCGGCTTCACTCTTTTGTTCTTCCTGTCTCTCTGTAACCTTAGGGGCGGTAAAGCCTACCTTTTGTTGTTCGATATCTTCGCTATAGAGCTTTTCTGTCTTAATTTCAGGTGGTTTTTCCTGGCTATAGTGAGTGACACCATTCTCATCGACCCACTTATAGATAGTGGTTGCAAATGCAGGGGCACAAAGTAGAAGGCCTAATAGTGCGCTGACATAAAATTTTCCGGTCATCATAGTATCCATATCAGTGTTGGCATCGAGCCTGGATGCTTTTATCTGCCAACAATTAGAGGTCCGTATAAAAAGTGAGCTTAAATCTGTGTTATCTTTTAATTTTATTAAGATAACCTCGCTCCTTAGTATATGCAAAATTTAAACAAAGAGACGGTTAAGAACCGCGGTATCTATCTTTTACCTAATCTGTTTACTACGGCAGGATTGTTTTCCGGGTTTTACGCAGTGATAGCGTCAATGAATGGCCAGTTTGAATCGGCGGCGATTGCTATCTTTGTTGCCATGCTTTTCGATGGCATTGATGGCCGTGTGGCTAGGATGACCAATACCCAGAGTGCATTTGGTGCCGAATACGACAGCATGGCTGATATGGTCTCCTTTGGCGTCGCGCCGGCATTAATTGCCTACAACTGGGCCTTGGCCGATCTCGGTAAAATAGGTTGGTTGGCAGCTTTTATCTATTGCGCAGGCGCGGCATTGCGACTCGCCCGTTTTAATACTCAGGTAGGCGTTGCCGATAAACGTTACTTTCAGGGCTTAGCCAGTCCGGCAGCTGCGGCAATTATCGCAGGGGCGATATGGACGGGAACCTATTATGAAATTAGTGGCGACAAAGTGAGTTTTCTTGTGGTTGTAATGACCATGTGCGCCGGCTTATTGATGGTGAGTAATTTTCGCTACTATTCATTTAAAGACTATGACTGGCGTAGCCGGGTGAACTTTGTCGTTATACTCGCGCTTGTCGGCCTGTTTGTCTTGGTGTCAGTGCAGCCTGCAACCATTCTCTTTATCGCCTTTAGCCTTTATGCGCTTTCTGGCCCCGTCTATACAATACGTAAGGTGAAAAAACTCAAAGTTAGCCATGTCGTGGGGGATGAGAATGACTCTGAATTTGAGAATGCCCCTGAATTGGTGAGCAAAGAGCCGCAAGTTAAGGCTTCAGACAAGACCGAACCGCAATGAATGCAGACCCTAATTAAAATCCCCCAATATTTGGATTAAGATTTTTGGCAGAGTGAACTATTATGTGCCAAACTTATTTTCCGCTTCTGAAGTGACAGGGTATGACAACAGGCTTTTTGTTGGCCACTTGTTGCTTGCGGGTTGGCTTTGTGTATGAGGTTTCGCGAAACCTCTTGGGTTTTGGTTGAATTTTAATCGCTCAAATCTTTTCGACAAAAAAGCCCTTGCGTAAAAGTTTCTGCTCC
>NZ_JSFF01000034.1:0-38813 GCF_000773485.1 Shewanella sp. ECSMB14101
AAACTGTCAACGTATTTTAGGACGACACATGAATTTCGAATCACATGCTTGATACTTTCAGCCCATTGCTTAACCGGCTATTCGTGATTAGTGAAGACGACTAAAAGCTCATTTGAATATAACCACCGGCGGCTACCTCAGGACTGTAGCTCAAACCAACAAACTCATTATTCAATAACATGTCTCTATGCTCGGCGATACTGGAAACCACACACAGGCTCTCTCCCGGCATTAAATTACGAAACTGCGTACTGGGTTGGCCCCACTCTAAAATCCCCAGTTGCAGCGCATCAGGCAATGCCAGAGGCATTAAGCCTTCCTCGTTACGGATATAGCACCTCAGCCCCTTACCTGCCTGAGCAATAGATGCTCGATAGTGCGTCAGTTCAACCACGGCGTAGACGATATCGACATAGATATCTAAACCCGACTTACTCATCCGCTCGTTGAGATAACTGAGCATGTTAAAAGGCTCAATGATGGTCTCTGTTTCACCACTGCGAAAACGTTTTAGTTTCTGGTTGACGAAGCTCTTCAGTAGCACGCTGGCAAAGGCGCAGCGGTTGTCCTGAGGATGAAAATGAGCCATATACATGATCAAATACTGTTCGCCTACGTTGACGCTATCAATAAAATAGGCGCTCACTTCATCATGCTTGAACAAGCTGTAATCTATTTTAGCCTTGGGATAATCAATCACCGATGGGGGAAAAAGTTGTTGTTGAACACTCCTGGCAGCCTCGGCATTTTGCTCAAGAAGGCTCAAGTGCTCCTCTAACTCTTGATAGGATAACTCATCGAACTCTTCAAGCTGCACATCTTGTTGACTCGAGCCACCCACACACTGACGGATAGCGTTTTCGATAAGACAAAGATCGTTGACCGGCTTTACCAAATAGTCACTGGCACCGACTCGCAGCGCCTCAACGACATCGGCCATCACCTGGTTGCCTGAAATCACAATAGAAAGGGTATCTGGTTTACGCTTGATCATCTGTTTGAGCATATCTAAACCACCCAGAATAGGCATACTCAAATCGGCGAGGACAATGTCGAAATCCTGCTGGCTAAACTTTTCTAATCCCTGCTGACCGTCATCGGCCTCCACCACGGTTGCGCCGCGATTGACCAGAAAGGCAGCCACAATGCTCCGAAATACCGGATCGTCTTCCACCAACAAAATCACTAGATCTTCTAACGCCATTAAGCTTCCCCGGGCTTGCACTCTGGCTAAGCCGAAAAATCTAGTACATCCCTATACGCCTAGATAAGCAACATCTTATCACTTATTTACTCGCCTAATATAAAACAATGGGTTATGCGAAACACTGATGTTAATCAAGCTCAGTCATATACTCGTCGAGCAATTCATCGTCATCTGTCGATTCAGGTATATCACCGTCATACACTTTATAGTCAAGATGCTGAAAATACGCTTCCTTAACAAAAGTGTAGGGGTCAAGTGCATTATCGACAAGTCTTTCTTGGTCAATCGCTGAAGCACGATTATGCAGGTTCTTTAACCCCCACTTGGCTAGCGATTGCCACAGGGTTAACTCAGACAAGGGGAAATAGAGACCATCTACCCAATCCGACGCGATCTCTCGGGTAACGTAAGGCCCTAAAAACGGCGCCATAAAATATGGACCATTGGGCACGCCGTAATAACCTAACACCTCGTTAAAAGCATCCTGTTTGCGCGGCAGGCCCATCATGTCGGCGACATCGATCACTCCCAGCAAACCTATGGTGGTGTTAATGGTAAATCGTCCACCGGCATTTGCGGCCCAACCCCACTTGCCTTGTAGGGCGTTATTCACCATTGAGCTAGGCTCTTCGAAGTTGAGCACAAAATTATTAACACCCGTTTTTACCGGCCTAGGTAGAATATCGTTATAACCATGAGCTACCGGGCGGTAAAAGTACCTATCCAGATAGAGATAGTTAAAATCCCACATGGCGCGGTTAAAACCTTCCCAGGGATCTCGCTCGTCATTGTAGATAATCTTCACATCTGCTGTAGTGCCGTCCGTTGCACCCTCGTTGTCTGTCTCTGCCTGGGCCATCGCCAGGGGACCAACCAATAGCAGACTCAACGCAATCCATTTACACTTCATATAAATTAGTTTCCTAATTAGTATTGATCACGGCTAAAGTCCCAACCCTAGGTTGACGATAAAGTATCAATACTAGACTACACAGTTTGGTTTTCCTTTTCAGTTCGCTAAGGATACTCAGCTATAACTGTAGGTCAAATTGAAATTTGTAATAAGACATTCACAGCGCATCAATTTTGAGGTAACGCTTGACTCATAATCGTATCGATTTACCCACAGCCAATGGTCTAACTGCCAAAGCCTCGCCTGTGCCCGCGGCTAAAGTGGAAGCGCAAAAAATTCCCGTTGAAATATTGCCCTCCCCCGCTGGCGATAGACTCAGGCTCAATGGTCGTGAACTGCTCATCACCTATATCGATGCTAAAGACCAACAGCGACTTAGCCAAGATGCCATTCGTCTTACAGTATTGACCCAATTAAGCGCCGCCGCGAATTCAATCAGCCAATTTAGTGGACAAGTCATGGCCTTAGGTGAAGCACAGACCATGACAATCCCCAAGGGATTACTCGCCTACATTCATGGTAATCAAATAAGCCTGGAGCAACTCACCGCATTCGCTTCCCGCCCTCAAGGCTATCCGTTAGGAGAGGTGCGGGTATCGGCAAATAACCTCTATTTTAATGAGTCACAACTCGTCAGGTTAATGGGCGCGCAATTACCCGCAGGCCAGTACATAGCCAAAATAGAGCTGCACCAAGGTCAGTTAGCCCTAACACTTACACCAAAACTTGCTCAGGCTAATCTGCAGCTTTCAGCTACATCGGCTCTCGTGACGAACACTGCCACGGCAACCAGTGCTCAGGCGATTGAATCACTGCTGACCCAAACCCTGGTGAGTAAACCTGAGTTAGCAAGTGCTTACCAGATGCTTAGCCAAAAGTTATCTGGGCAAGCCTTAGGCCGGGAGATGTATCAAGCACTAGCGCGCGAGCTGAGCTCAATCAAAACAACGACCACGCCGCAATCGCCAGCTGTGGAGTCGGTTAAACAAGGTGTGCAGCAGAGTCTCCCCCCACTTGTTGAAAAGGCGCTAATAAACAAACAGCCAGATAGCTCCCTTCAAACCCTTGGGCCTGCTAGCAATCAAGCACCAAGCAAGAGAGATATTTTGGGATTAACCGCGCTAGCCAAAATGCCCATCAACGGCCCTGATAGTGCTTTGCGGTTAAGCGAGACTCGCATTAATACTCTGGCATTAGCAAACGTCAGCGAGATCCGTCAAAGCTTGCTCTTTAAACAGATAGCAAGCATGCAAACCGGTATCAAACTGCAAACCGATTTAACCAGCCAGCAAGGTACTGGCGTGAAAGCAAACTTAGGCCAAAATGCCAATTTGACCTCACTGCAAGCAGTAGGCATAAAAGAGAGCCAAGCGGATATGTCCCTTAACCAACTGAGACCTAATGACATAGGACTTAATGACAAAGGTCTTAATGATAGAGGACTTAATCATAGAGGCCTTAACCTGGCACTCGGGCAGTTAGCCGATAAGGCGCTGGTCGTCCAAAAAGCGATGGGCGGAAAACTTTCCCTGCTCAATTTAATGCAACAAATGCTACCGCTAGCCTTTCCCCGCCCTCTCAGCCAGTTAGCAAGTCCTAGCTTTTTAAAGCAGGAACTCATCGATAGCCTCGCGGGCATCACCAATGGCGCCGCGCCCGTCTCCTCGCTATCCAGTATTAGTAGTCATGCGGGCACCATAGGGGTGCTGTTTCAATTACTCCTGGGCAGACAGGTACAAACAAATACGTCTGCAAAGACGCCAGCAAGTTTACAGGGACTACAGAAGCTTGCCTCGGGTAGCCAACTGCTCGGCATACTGGAAAAGGCCGGGGGCTTTGAGTTAATGGGTAAATTGCTCTCAAACCTCTCTTTATACCAGCAGGCAAGTGGTGATACGCCTCAGTCGACTAACTGGTACTTCACCCTCCCCTACATGATAGAGCACAGGCATGAGGAGCTAGAGGGGCATTTTGAGCAAGAACAGCAAGACAAAGACACTCAAACCCGTTGGCGGCTGCAGCTCAAGTTTAACCTGTCAGACGCTAGTCTGTTGATCAATGCCGAGGTGAAGCTAGGTAGGCTGAATTTAGGGTTTACCTCAGAGAGTCAGACCCTACTTGATAGCATAGGGAAAAGGCTTACCGCCCTGGAACAGAAGATCATCGCTATCGGCTTAACACCTGAACATATCCACACAAAGGCCTCTCAGGTCCCGGCGTCACTGCTCCCAGGCGATCACTATTTGGTTAAAGTAAAGGCTTAATGATGACGATATCAGACAAGGACCATAGACCCACACAGGCTGTCGCCTTACAGTATGACGGTAAAACGGCGCCACAGATCACGGCTAAAGGCGAAGACCTAGTTGCCGAAGAGATCATCGCCATCGCCAAAGAGGCGGGGATCTATATTCATCAGGATGCTAACTTGAGTAACTTTTTACAGAAACTCGAGATTGGCGAAGAGATCCCCAAAGAGTTATATCTGCTCATTGCAGAGCTCATCGCCTTCGTTTATATGCTCGATGGAAAATTCCCCGAGCGGTGGGATAACATGCATAAACGTATCATGCAGGAGGTATAATCAAGCCAAGATAGGCTTTAACGCCCCTTGCCATGCAGTCTGAGCAATAACTCTGCCTCGGCTTTTGGCAGTTCACACTCTTTAACTAACTCATCGATATCGGCACCCAGTTCCACCATCTTCATGGCGCGGGTATAGAGCCTGGCTTGAGGCTCGTCGGCAACCGACTCGTCGATGCGGGCCTCTTGTTTCGTCACCCGCTTCTCAAGCTCAAGCATGCGCCGCCCCACCCCTATGGTGCCTGATCTTAGTTCCTGTAACTCTTGTTTAACAGCCTCGCGCTGGCGATCATTTTCTTTTACCAGCAAGGTTAAGGCGTCAATCTTCGCCCTGAGCTTATTGGTCTGTTTCTGCTGATACAACACCAAACCAAGACAAGCAACCACATACAGTAATGCCGCAATTAAGATCTCATCACCTATCATAGATGCGCTACTCCGATATCCTTTGAGCCAAAGGTCGCTATAAGCAATATTTTACTTTCACCATTAAAAAAGCCATCGAATCCAGCGACGGCTTTTTTACAACTTAACAGTAGATAGTTTAAAGCTGCGCCAGTTCCATCCACTCTTCATCTGAGAGTAACTTATCAAGATCCACCAAAATGAGCAGCTCATTATCACGGTTGCTGACGCCTTGAATAAACTTGGCACTCTCTTCGGTACCCACGTTCGGCGCATTATCAATCTCAGAACCACGCAGATAAACCACCTCAGCCACACTGTCGACCAAGATACCGATCACTTGCTTTTCAGCCTCAATGATCACAATACGGGTAGAGTCATCCACTTCGGCAGAAGGTAGACCAAAGCGTGAACGGGTATCAATCACAGTCACCACATTACCGCGAAGGTTGATGATACCCAATACATAGTGAGGAGCCCCTGGTACAGGCGCTATTTCAGTGTAACGTAACACCTCTTGCACCTGCATGACATTGATGCCATAGGTTTCGTTATCTAAACGAAAAGTGACCCACTGTAACACTTCATCATCTTTACCTGCGGCAACTGCCGCGACGTTTTTTGCATCTGCCATATAAACCTCAGCCAATAGAGTCCTGACTACCTAAACCCAAATTTAACAACTCAATCAATGCCTGCACATGTAATATGCCGCACATCTGTTCTTTTACGACGCCGGCAAGCCAAGGGCGTTTGCCCGCTTTGGTGCGCCAATTTACTTCTGACTTTAAAATTTTTACCGAATTAACCAAGGACTCACAGGCCAGTCCCCAATTGCTGTCCTCTAAGAGTACAATATATTGGTAATCAACAGATTGCGCCAGTTTATCGTCATATTTTTCCGGCATCACCCAGGCGCCGGAATCGACGACATTAAGTTGTGAATCCCTATGGGTCTGCACCCCAAGATACCAAGCAGGTCGCCCCATAATATGGTTGATGCGCTCCACCTTCACTATGCCGCCCAAGCTCACTAAGGGAACCGCCAGAGTCAGTCCGGCTACCTTGAAAAAAAGCACCTGGAACTCATCATCCAGCTGCTCAACCAACTGCTCAGTCACACCGGGCGGTGTCGCCCCAACTTGTGTCTGTGGCGCCTTGGTTAAATCAACTGCTTCGACTGCCTTATCCTTTAGCTTAATATTAGCCGAAGTTTCTAATTTTTCTTCTATTTTTGCCTTAACTTGCGTCGATGTAACTGTGCTAGTTTCGGTTTTAACTTGAGTCGGTTTAGCCGTTGTTGATTTGATATGAGTCGATTTGATATGAGTTACAGCTTTTAGCTGTTCAAGCGCGGCCGTCTCTGTCTTAGCATCGGCCTCGGCAACCGGGGCAAGGAGCTGCTCAAGAGCTCGCTTATTAAACGACGTCGTAGCGGGTAATGCCTGGGTATTGACCGGACGCGCCTCAGCCTGACGAGATTGCGGCTGCAATTTTACTTGTGGCTCACTCTTTGGTTGTTGGACCGATGGCGCCGCTTTTACCTCATCTTCAGGCCCTTCTGACAAAAGAAGCGCAAAATAATCAAAAACCGCCTCATCAGCCGAGTTTGACATGGGCAAACTCCTTACTCAGCAGATGATCGAGTAACCTCTCATAGGCTTTTACACCGCGAGTGTGGCTGGCGTAATGGGAGGCCGGAAGATGCGCCAAGCTGGCATCACGAAACTTAGTATCGACGGGTATGACATCAGGCCAGAGAACGTCACCGTAGTCCTCGCCAAGTTGTTGCAAAGCCGCCGGAGAGGCCTTGGTGCGTCGATCGTACATGGTTGGAATAATGGTGTAGCTGTAAGTGGTATTTTTTGATCTTCCCATCAGGGTCATGGTTTTAACCATGCGATCTAATCCCTTAATCGCCAAAAACTCTGTCTGCACCGGAATAATGATATGCTCGCTGGCTGCCAAAGCATTGACCATTAAGACGCCCAGCACGGGTGGGCAATCGATTAACGCGACATCATATTGGTCGGCAACCAGATTAAGTAGCCGCTTGAGGATCAGCCCCATCCCTTCTTGATGACCTAAAGAACGGTCGAGCGTGGCGAGCGCCATGGTTGCAGGCAACAGATGGATACCTTCAACCTTAGTTGGCACTATATGGTCAAGCACCAGCTCTCGGGTCAGGCTCTTGTGTTTCAAAAAGAGATCATAGAGTGACGCTGGTACCTCTTCAGAATCTATGCCGAGGTAATATCCAAGGGAAGCATGGGGATCTGTGTCTATCATCAAGACACGTTTGCCCCGCTTAGCCAAAGCGCCAGCCAGACTCGCCACTGTGGTCGTCTTACCAACGCCCCCTTTTTGATTTGCAATGGTCCAGATCTTCAAGAAAAACCCCTTAAATCCGCAAGCTTATCGCCATCAGGTTATTGTTTTAGTTATCTTCGCGAGTCGTGACTCGAATGCCGCCATGGGGCAGACTTATTACTTTAACACCATCTTTATTTTCTGACAGCTTAACCGCTTGAGGCGGCGTTTGACTATCCTGATCGCCGTTATTTGCGGCGCTTACCACCTTTTGTGGCGCTTTTATTTCATTGCTCGCTTGCTCAGCATCTCCCATAGGGAGCAGTGGCGACAGATTGGGCTGAACCTCGGTCGCCGTCAGCGCAATCGCTTCTGGCACTTCAGCCTCCTCAGGTCCTATCTGTACCCTCACCTCAGCTCCTGGCTCTGCCTGTTTAAGCAAAGATTGGGTAAACTCAGGGTTAGACTCCATCCAGTCAGCGAGTGCCTGTGCCTGTTCGTCGGGTACCATTAGCAGAACCTGACTCTTTTCCAGCTCGGCTATCTTCTCTTCGAGCAGCGCGTTTTTGTGGCGTAACTCCAGATAAAGCAAGCCAGTAGTAAAACTACAAACCAACAACAAGAAAAACAGCAGCAAGACTATGCTACTGACGCCCTGTCGTTGCTTAGCCACGGCCGCTCTCACGTAAGATAGACTCGGCCATGTCATCAAGCGCGATCGACTGGCTGGCTATCCCTGCGGCCGTCACTGCCTGAGGCATACCATAAACCACGCAGCTGGCTTCATCTTGTGCCCAAATGGTTGCGCCAACATTTTTCAGCATACGCGCCCCTTCACGACCGTCCGCGCCCATACCGGTTAAGACCACGGCAAGCGTCTCGCCACCACTCAATTTAGACGCAGATGCAAAGGTGATATCAACGCAGGGCTTATAATTCATATCGGCACTGCCCGCCACTATCTTAATGCGCCCGTAGGTACCGCCGCGCTCAAGCATCATCTGCATGCCACCCGGAGCCAGATAGGCACAACCTGCCCTGAGTTGGTCGCCATTTTGCGCTTCTTTAACCTCTATGGCACACAAGCCATTTAAACGAGTGGCAAAGGCGGGCGTAAAGGCTGCCGGCATATGTTGAATGAGCAGAATAGGATGAGGGTAATTTGCAGGGAACTTAGTCAATATGCGCTGCAAGGCAACCGGTCCGCCAGTAGAGGTACCAATGACGAGCATTTTATACTTCTTACCGCTGGCTCTGGTTACCGGCGCACTCGAACGCGGTGCTGGCCGCTGGGGCTGAGCCAACTCTCTCGTCGGTGCCGTGGTGGCTTTAGGCTGGGGCGTTCTCGGCAAAATGGGCCTGAACAAACGACGGCGACCCAATGCCTTAATGCGCTGCTGCAGCAGCGATATCGCCTCATCCTTATTAGTGGCAATATCTTCGAAACGCTTAGGGAGGAAATCCAGTGCTCCGGCTTCCAGAGCATCCAGTGTCGCTTGCGCCCCGTCGTGGGTCAGCGATGAAAACATCAAGATGGGAGTTGGACATTTTGCCATGATCTCACGTACGGCGCTGATACCGTCCATCACAGGCATCTCAATGTCCATGGTGATCACTTGTGGTTTTAGTTGCTGCGCCAACTTGACCGCTTCGGCGCCATTAGAGGCTGTACCAATGACTTCAAGATCCGCATCCTTAGTGACTATTTCACTGACTCTGCGACGAAAAAAGCTTGAATCATCGACAACTAATACTTTTATGGCCATTCAAATTCCTATGAAGAGCAGGACCTTTGCCGAAACAAAGCGTGACGCCATATGGCATCACGCTGCTCCTATACGTCACTGTATCACTAACTGTTATTTTTTGTTTTTGGCGTAATGCTTTAATAATCCGGGCACGTCTAAAATCAGTGCAATGCCACCGTCCGAGGTAATGGTGGCGCCCGCCATACCGGGAGTTCCATGTAACAAGGTTCCCAGCGGCTTAATGACCACCTCTTCCTGACCAATCAGAGCATCGACCACGAAACCGATCTGCATGGTACCTAACTGAACAATCACCACGTGACCATGTTGCTTGTCACCATGCTTAAAGGTCACCGCCTTACGGCTTAGCCAATGCTCTAAATAAAAGAGCGGCACAGCCTTATCTCTAACGATCACAGTTAATTGACCATCGACGATATTGGTCTTGGTAAGATCCAGGTGGAAGATTTCGCTAACACTGGATAACGGCAGGGCAAACACTTGCTGCGCCACTTCCACCATCAGGGTCGGCATAATCGCCAACGTGAGCGGCACCTTAATCTCAAGGCAAGTTCCCTTACCTTTCATGGAGTCAATATGCACAGTACCATTTAGCTGGGTAATGCGTGTCTTGACCACATCCATACCTACGCCACGGCCCGAGATATCGGAGATCTCAACCTTAGTGGAAAAGCCTGGCGCGAAGATAAGATTGTAGGCTTCTGCATCAGACATGCGCGCAGCAGCGTCTTCATCTAAAACACCGCGGCTAATGGCGATCTGCTTAAGCTTTTCAGGGTCCATCCCGGCACCATCATCCTCGATCTTAAGCAGGATATGATCGCCTTCCTGACTCGCTGACAGTGTAATGGTACCGGTACGGGATTTACCGTTGGCCTCACGCTCGTCAGGCATCTCGATACCATGATCCACCGAGTTACGCACCAAGTGCACTAACGGGTCGGCAAGCGCTTCGACCAAATTCTTATCCAGATCTGTATCTTCGCCTATCATGCGAAGATCGATCTCTTTATTCAGACTACGGGCTAAATCGCGTACCACTCGAGGGAAGCGGCCAAACACTTTCTTG
Source organism: Shewanella sp. ECSMB14101 (assembly GCF_000773485.1). Classification (NCBI taxonomy): domain Bacteria; kingdom Pseudomonadati; phylum Pseudomonadota; class Gammaproteobacteria; order Alteromonadales; family Shewanellaceae; genus Shewanella; species Shewanella sp. ECSMB14101. The sequence continues at coordinate 10,257 of NZ_JSFF01000034.1, forward strand.
ATTGGCTGCATACGGGTCTTCATCACCGCGCCTTGAAGATCCGCGGTCACCAGATCCAGGTTAGCCAGCGCTTTAGACATATCCTCGTCATCACGAGAGATCCCTAAGCTAAGCAGGCGATTACGCACCAATACCAGCTCACCGACCATATTCATGATCTGATCGAGTCTTGCCGTATCAACACGCACTGTGGTTTCAGCTTGTGGCATGTTGGCAGCAGGGGCTTTAGCAGCCACTTTCTCTTTCACCACAGGTTTAGCTGCTGGCGCCTCGACAGGCTGAGCTTTAGGCACACTTGGAGCAGGAGTACTGGCTTTGGCTGGGGATGCTTGAGGGGCTTTCGCCGCAGGAGCAGTTACCGCTTTACTGTTTTCCTTACCAGGGCCCGCGCCGCTTCCATGTAATTCATCTAACAGTTTTTCAAATTCATCGTCGGTGATCTCATCTGCGTCAACCGGCGGTGCGCTTGGCTCTGGCACCTTGGCAATGGGGGCCGAAGGAGCCTTAAATTTCCCAGACCCATGAAGTTCATCGAGTAGTGATTCAAACTCATCGTCAGTGATGTCATCGCTGTCGCTGGCCGCTGCTGGCACGCTCTCACCATTTGATGCCGTTGACGGCCCCTTACCGCTGCCATGCAGTGCATCTAACAGGGCTTCGAATTCAGATTCGTCAATCTCATCGATATCGCCTTCACCGGCGATGGAAGTCACAGGGGTATCGCTAACTGGCTCGTCAAAGAGTTCGACGCCGTCATCGGCGGGTTGGTCAAACAGTTCAACACCGTCATCGCCAGGCAGGCCAAACAGTTCAATGCCATCCTCAACAGGTGCATCAGCGACAGGAGTACTGTCACTACTGGCCTGCGACGCTGTACCGCCCTGCTCTGAAGGCAATAATTCACCTGAACTTAATAACTTTAAGTTAGCCAACAAGACGTCATCGGCAGGGCTCTGCTCAACACCCGCTTGGGTTTCGGCAAACATTGAGTTGATGGAGTCTACCGCCTGAAGAATGATATCCATCAGCTCGGCAGAAACACTGCGCTTACCGGTGCGCAGCAGATCGAAGGTATTTTCCGCTTCATGGCAGACGTCTACCATGGGCGTCAAACTAAGGAAGCCTGCCCCGCCCTTTACGGTATGGAATCCGCGGAAAATGGCATTGAGTAGTTCGGTATCGTCAGGATTATTTTCTAACGCCACCAACTGTTCAGAGAGAAGCTCAAGAATCTCACCCGCTTCAATCAAAAAGTCCTGCAGTATCTCTTCATCAACATCAAAGGACATTCATATGACTCCTACTTAGAAACCTAGACTCGAAAGCAAGTCATCGACTTCATCTTGCCCTGTCACGACATCATCACGCTGATCAGCGTTCATAATAGGACCTTCTGCTTCGACACACTTCTCTGACGCACGAGGCTTGTCCGTTGCTGGCTGTTCGCCAAACACGGTTAACATAGAGACCAAGTTGCTCTCTACCTCTCGCACCAACTCAATGACCCGACGGATCATCTGTCCGGTCAGATCTTGGAAATCTTGGGCAAGCAGGATGTTATTGAGTAACTCTTTTAACCGATTAGAATCCGATTCGCTTCGCTCGATAAACTGCTGAACATCGTGACAAAGCGCCTTAAATTCATGCAGCTCAATATCACGTCTCATCAAGCGATCCCATGAGGGTTTCACCGACTGAACATTCATGGTGAGGGCATCTGCAAGTGGCAGAGACTCTTCAACGGCGTCCATGGTTTTATTAGCGGCCTGCTCTGTCATATCAATGACATAATTGAGGCGCTCTTTTGCATCGGGGATTTCACTGTTCGCCAGCTCAATGAGACGACCATCCACTTGAAAGTCCACAATGGCACTGTGAAGCTGACGGGTAAGACGACCTACCTCATCAAACAGCTCTTTCTGAATCGGGCTGGCGATATCACGTATGAGTTCGTCGGCCTGCTCTTGTTGACCAGCTTCTAGCAAGTCCACAAGCTCCTTAGCCTGTGCTAGATTGATCAGCCCTGAAGTATCTGCCTGCATAGCCCAACCTTGATTAACCGAGTCGTTCGAAAATTTTGTCTAACTTCTCTTTCAATGTCGCCGCAGTAAAAGGTTTAACTACATAGCCATTCACACCAGCCTGAGCCGCCGCAATGATCTGTTCCCTTTTTGCTTCCGCAGTGACCATTAACACTGGAATGTGTTTCAGGTCGTCATCAGCACGGATAGCCTTTAACAGGTCGATCCCCTGCATACCTGGCATGTTCCAATCGGTTACGACAAAGTCAAAATCACCCTTTTGCAACATAGGCAGGGCTGTCGAACCGTCATCTGCTTCCTGAGTGTTATTAAAACCCAAGTCTCTCAACAAGTTCTTGATGATGCGTCTCATTGTTGAGAAGTCGTCAACAACGAGAATCTTCATATTCTTGTCCAAGGTTTCCTCCGCGGAGCTGTTTTTATATTGCTCATGTAATCGTTATATTTTGGTCCAATGCTTGAGTTTCGCTTTGAGTCTGAGCATCGCCTGGCTATGAATCTGGCTAACTCTGGATTCGCTGACATCAAGTACGGCACCGATCTCTTTTAAATTTAATGCTTCGTCATAATATAACGACAAAACTAATCCATCTCTTTCTGGCAGTAACTTAATCGCCTCCACAAGGGCCTCATGAAACTGTGACTCTGCCAGTGCTTCAAAAGCATCGTCTTGATGATCGTCTTCGTCTCTTACTACATCGACCGATACACCAAGATCTTCAATTCCAACTACTTTCCCGACAGAAACATCATTAAGAATATGATGGTACTCATCGAGCGTCATATCAAGTCGATCTGCAATTTCATTGTCTTTTGCATCTCGCCCAAGCTCTTGTTCTAGCTCATCTATCACCTGGGCAACACGTCTTTGATTACGATGTACTGACCTGGGCACCCAGTCACCACGACGAATCTCATCCAACATGGAGCCACGGATACGAATACCAGCAAAGGTTTCAAACTTGGCGCCCTTGCTGCCGTCGAACTTGGTTGAGGCCTCAAGCAGGCCCATCATACCTGCTTGTATAAGATCATCCAATTGCACCGAAGCGGGCAGACGAGCAAGTAAATGGTGAGCAATCCTTTTAACCAACGGTGCATACTGTTCGACAATAGAAGCTTTGTTATCTAAACAAGTATACGCAGCGGCTTTACTCACTCGTACGATCCTCTTGATATTCTGGGCGTTGAACTAATCTTTCCACAAAGAACTCTAGGTGTCCGCCGGGCTGTTGCGGCACTGGCCAGCTAATAATCTTGTTAGCTAAACCATGGTAAGCAATTGATGCCGGCGACTTAGGAAATGCCTCGACAATCAATTTTTGTTTACGAACTGATTTGCGAAGGTTTTCATCGAAGGGGATTGTCGCAACCAGCTCCAACGCCACGTCGAGAAAACGGTCGGTTACTTTGCTAAGTTTAGCAAATAACTCCATTCCTTCTCGTAAACTTCTGACCATATTGGCCACAATCTTAAATCTGAATACACCATGCTCGCGGCTAAGAATCTTAATTAAAGCATAGGCATCGGTAATTGAGGTAGGCTCATCACACACAACCACCAGGACATCTTGTGAGGCGCGAGAAAAGCTTAGCACCATATCTGAGATCCCGGCAGCCGTATCGACGACAAGAATATCAAACTGAGTTCTCATCTCACTAAAGGCACGAATAAGACCCGCGTGCTGCGCTGGTGTTAATTCGACCATAGCCTGAGTGCCTGAGGTGGCAGGAATAATACCAATTCCCTTAGGACCACGAACGATAATCTCGTCAAGGTCTGCATCGCCCGATAATACGTGGGAGAGATTGCGTTCAGCTCTGAGCCCCAACATGACGTCGACGTTCGCTAAACCTAGGTCAGCATCAAGTACAAGCACGCGCTTGCCCTTCTCAGCCAGGGAGACCGCGGTATTGATCGAAACGCTGGTTTTACCCACGCCACCCTTACCACCGGTTACGGCAATTACTTTTACTTTTTCGTTATATGGTTGATTCATCATACGTAAACCGCTTGCTTGATCCCGACTCATTATATTACTCAAATGCGTAGGCCCGTTCATATGACCTTTCGTTATTCTGTATTGGTTGCACTTTCTTTTCGAGTACCGACAACGCCTTGTTGGCCAGGGCTAAGGTGTCGGCGACTTGCATATCTTCTGGAACTCTTTGTCCATCAGTGACATAACTCAATGGTAACCCACTTTGAATCAAAACACTTAATGCTGGAGCCAAGGCCACTGATTCGTCTAATTTGGTTAAAATCGCGCCGGACAATGGGATCCGGGTAAACTGCGCGACAGCATCTTCAAGCACTCTTCTTTGACTTGTAGATGACAGTACCAGATAACTGCGAATAGGTAATCTGCTATTTGCAGTTAAATTATCAAGTTGTTGGAACAATCTCACATCTCTTTGTCCCATTCCCGCCGTATCTATCAATACTAGCTTGCGATTGCGAAACTGATAAAGAATTTGTTCCAACTCATTGAGATCATGTGCTTGCTTGACCGGGCACCCCATTATTTTGCCATAGGTTGCCAGCTGCTCATAGGCTCCAATGCGATAATGATCCGTTGTTATTAACGCAACTTGATCTGAACCATGATGTGCAGCAAATCGAGCGGCTAATTTTGCAACACTTGTGGTCTTGCCCACACCTGTAGGACCCACAAACGCGACGACGCCTCCCTGACGAACAATGTCATCTCCTTGGTTATCCAGCAGATTAGCCAGACTACGGGGCAGCGCTTTCACCAAATCAGCAGGGGTGTAATGTTCGCTCAAGGCCGATAACTTAGCGGCGACCTCTGGACTAAACTCAGCATCGAGCAGGCGGCTCTCTAACATGGCACCCACAGGGTCCAAACGTCTCTTCTGCTCAGAGAGCAAAGAGGTGACTTGATCGGTTAATAGGTTGCGCAAAGATGCCAGCTCTTCGCGCATAGATTCAATCTCACCACTGGCGACACTATGCTTATCACGCTTAGGTCGGCTTTGGGTTTCAACCTGAGAGGGAGCGGTAGCCTCTGCTTTTGGTGCCTTCAAACCTTGTGCCCATGCAGGCATCTCGAGCTCGTCGCTTGACTGATTCAATTGCTGACTGACGCGATTTTGTTGACGCTCTAATAGAGCCTGCAGCGAATCAGCCACCGGTGCAGGTTGTTTTTTTGACTCCGCCTTAATGGGCTGACGACCAATAGAAACCTTCTCTTCAGCCAGGTCGAGAAAACTGGGGGGAATAGCACTGGCTTCACTTGCCAAGGACACACTAGGCTTAGTCACACTAGCCTTCTTAGGCTCGTCATAATCGACCGCCGCCACAATTTCGATGCCACCAGTGACCTTCTTGTTAGACATGATCACCGCATCTGAGCCTAATGTTTCTTTAACCTGGGCCAATGCAGAGCGCATATCTTTTGCCAAAAAACGTTTAATTTTCACTTAAATACCCTCTACTGGCCGACCGCTGATACGATACGAATTTGTTTCTCATCGGGTACCTCTTGATAAGAGATCACCCTTAAGTTTGGAATCGTATGTTTAACAAAACGCGACAGCGTCGAACGTAACATACCCGAAGTCAGTAAGATGGCTGGCTGACCCACCATCTCCTGACGCTGGGATGCGTCAAGTAACGACTTTTGCATCCTCTCGGCAAGGCTAGGTTCGATATTCGGCCCCTCGCCTCCCGTTGCCTGCATAGACTGATGCAACATCTGTTCCAATTCCGGCGCCAAAGTTATGACGGGGATTTCCGGTTCTAGACCGCTTATTTCTTGTACAATCATGCGTTTAAGCGCGATGCGCACTGCCGCTGTCAACACCTCGGTATCATTGCTCTTAGGCCCATACTCAAGCAAGGTCTGAACTATGGTCTTAAGGTCTCGTATCGACACGCCTTCATTGAGCAGGTTCTGCATTACCTTCACCACAGTGCCCAGCGGCAAGACATCGGGAATAAAGCCACTGACCAGCTTAGGCGAGTGCTTGGCAAGCATATCCATCAACTGTTGTACCTCTTCGTAACCCAGCAGCTTAGAGGCATTATTGGTTAGCAGCTGACTCAGGTGAGTGGCGACTACGGTCGCGGCATCTACCACGGTATAACCTAAGGTTTGAGCATGCTCTCTGAGCTCTGGAGCGATCCACACAGCCTCTAACCCGAAAGCGGGATCTGTTGTCTCTACACCATCGAGCTTGCCGTAGACCTGACCAGGGTTAATCGCCAGTTCGCAATCATGACGGATCTCAGCTTCACCCGAGGCCACTCCCATCAAAGAGATGCGATAGGTGTTTGGCGCCAAATCTAAATTGTCGCGAATATGCACCGCCGGCACCAAAAAGCCCAGTTCTTGTGACAGTTTTTTGCGTACGCCCTTAATACGTCCAAGCAGTTCACCACCCTGACCCTTATCGACCAAGGGGATCAGACGGTAACCCACTTCCAGACCAATGGTATCAACCTGCTGCACATCGTCCCAGCTAAGCTCTTTGGGCTTGGCATCACCCGGCGTGGCTGGTGAGGTCTTGGCAATCTCCAGGGCGCGTTGTCTATCGAGATCTTTTTTACGATGCAGAAAATAGGCGCCTGCCGCAGTGATCAAGCCAAAACTGAGAAAAGCAAAATGGGGCATGCCGGGCACTATACCCATTATCAATAGCACGCCAGAAGCAATGATCAGCGACTTAGGATTATCGAACATCTGGCTCATCACCATCTGTCCCATATCCCCAGATTCATTTTGGCGTGTCACCATGAGGGCCGCCGCGATCGACAGCAAGAGGCCAGGGATCTGCGCCACCAAGCCATCACCTATGGTTAGCAGGGTGTAGATCTCAACTGCCGAGGAGAAATCCAGCCCATGCTGGACCATACCGATAACGAAACCACCTAAGATATTGATCACTAAGATCATGATGCCAGCGATAGCATCGCCTTTCACAAACTTAGAGGCACCATCCATCGCACCATAAAAGTCGGCTTCTTTGGTCACTTCGGCGCGGCGAATACGCGCCTGATCTTGATTAAGCACGCCAGCATTAAGGTCGGCATCGATCGCCATCTGCTTACCCGGCATAGCATCCAAGGTAAAACGAGCGCTCACTTCTGAGATACGTCCGGCGCCCTTAGTGACCACGGCAAAGTTAATGATGATGAGGATCAAGAACACCACCAAACCCACGGCATAGTTACCGCCAATGACCACTGAACCAAAGGCCTCAATCACCTTACCGGCGGCGTCGCCACCATTATGACCTTCGAGCAAAACGATACGGGTCGAGGCAACGTTCAGCGCCAAGCGCAGCAAGGTCGCTACCAAAAGTACGGTCGGGAATGCGGCAAAATCTAATGGACGGTCGGTGTAAATGGCCACCAAGAGCACCACTAAGGCCAAGGCAATATTAAAAGAGAACAGAATATCCAGCAGGAAAGCTGGCATAGGCAAAACAATCATCGCCAATGCAGCCAGCACCAGTATAGGAGTACCTATACCTTTGAAGTTGGCAGGTTTTACCTGTTTAATCTGACCGAGCGTTGCTTTCAAATCCATCAATCTAGCGCCTGAACTTTGACATCTAGTGATGGTTCAGCAAAAAATACGCCAACTTAAGAGGTGAATAAACAACGCAACAACAATCGCTTAAAGATTAAACACAGGTCGCCATAAAATGATGTTCAACCAAGAAAGCCGCCCATTAATACTTGAGGTCGTCTGGGATTGGCTGATTAAGCGGGATAGGCGTCGGGCGTTTGCCGCCCTTTTGTTGGTACTGTCTTAGCTGGAATACATAGGCCAGCACCTGAGCCACGGCGGTAAATAGGCCCTCGGGGATCTCCTGATCTATCTTGGTAGTATGATAGATAGCCCTGGCAAGCGGCGGCGCCGACACAATCGCCACATCATGCTCACGTGCTATCTCTCTGATTCTAAAGGCCACATCATCGACCCCTTTCGCCAGCACATAGGGCGCAGCCGCTTTGGTGACGTCATACTTAACCGCCACCGCATAGTGCTCTGGATTCACGATAATCACATCGGCATTGGGCACATCGGCCATCATGCGACGCTGAGCCATCTCACGCTGCATCTGCCGTACCCGGCCTTTCATCTCGGGCTGCCCCTCGGTATCTTTATATTCATCCTTGATCTCTTGCTTGGTCATTTTCAGCTGCTTGTTGTGATTCCAGATCTGAAACGGCACATCAATAACCACTATGATCACCGTTGAAGAGCAGAGGATAATAAACATCCACACCAACAGATCTAACGCGTTATAGACATTCCCAGGCAGATGCCCTTGGGAGAGCGTAAGAATATCGACAAAATAATAACTCAGCAGCAGATAAGCCATGATGGCGACAACAGAAAACTTGGCGATCCCCTTAGTCAACTCCACTAAGGCCTGCACGCCAAACATCCGCTTAAATCCACTGACAGGGTTCATCTTGCTGCCCTTGGGCATGAAGGCCTTAACCGAGAAGGTGATCCCCCCCAGCACCACATTCCCCAAAAAGGCAACAAAAGCGAGAAACAACACAAAACTGGCCATGGGGATCGCCAGTTCACTGAGCACCATCTGCCAGATGTTTAACATGCTATTGGTGTCGAAGATCTCGCTTCTGTCCATGGTAAACAGGTTACTCATCACAACCATCAGCGACTGACCCAAACTGGGCCCTACGATAGCGAAGCCGACCGCCGCCGACATCAATACGGCAGAGGTGCCTAACTCTTTAGAACGGGCGACCTGACCTTTTTCTCGCGCTTGTTCGCGTCGCCTGGGGGTCGCCTCTTCGGTCTTCTCCTGACTGGTATCATTATCTGCCATCAGAAGCTCCCGTCTGTACTACATTGCAGCTGCACCAGATCGCATAGCAACAACTGAGCCGAACGCCAAACCTCATCGAAATGAGCCATAATAGGCGTGAGCGTTAACCAGAGAATAATCAAGCCACTCACCATGGTCACAGGGAAGCCAATGGCGAAGATGTTTAGCTGGGGCGATGCTCGCGTCATCACACCAAAAGAGAGGTTAATCAATAATAAAGCGACGATGGCGGAGATAGACATAGTCAATGCCGCGCCAAACATATAGGCGCCCCACTCCGCCAAACGGCGATAACTGGCAATGCTGATCCCCTGTTGAGACACTGGAATGGTGTCAAAGCTGGCTACTAGCATCCGGATAAGCACCAGGTGCCCATCGACTGCCAGAAAAATCATGGTGGTCAGCAATAGGAAAAAGTTACCAATCACCGGAGTTTGTTGCCCAGAGCCTGGGTCGACCATGGAAGCGAAACCTAAGCTGGTCTGCATACCTATGATCTGACCGGTCAAGACGAAGGTCTGCATGATAAGTAGAGTGACAAACCCCATGGCGACACCGATCAAGATTTGCTGCGTGGTCACGAAAACTGCGCCCAAGGAAAACAGCTCTATCTCGGTATTAACGGGTAACACTGGTGCTATGGCGAAGGTGATCGCTACAGACAGCAGTAAACGCACTCGGGTCGGTGTGGTATTAGCGCCAAACACCGCCATCACCATTAACATGCTAGACACCCGAAACAAGGGCCACATATAGGCCGACAGCGTCTGCATTATGGTCGACAGCAAAATCTCCATCTCAGTGAGACTCGCCGCTCAGCAACGCCAGGCTATTCATGGCTAGCCTACCACCAGAGGGATCTGGTTGACCATCTCAAGGAAGAACTCCATCATGGTCTGTACTAGCAGGTGGCCTAAGAACATCAGGGCAAAGAGTGTCGTCAGCAGACGCGGCAAGAAGCTCAAGGTCTGCTCGTTGATCGAGGTCGCCGCCTGAAACACTGCCACCACCAGACCGACCACCAGCCCAGGCACAATGATCATCGACACTATGGTCACGATAACCGAGAGTGCTTCACGAAAGATGTCGACGAGGGCTTCGGGTGACATAAGCGCTCCTAAATCCCAAAACTATTGGCTAGGGTGCCCATCACCAGGCTCCAGCCATCCACCAGCACGAATAGCATGATCTTAAATGGCAGTGAAACGATCATTGGCGACAGCATCATCATACCCATGGCCATTAAGATACTGGCCACCACTAAATCCAACACCAAAAAAGGCACAAATAGCATAAAGCCTATCTGAAAGGCGGTCTTAAGCTCGCTAGTGATAAAGGCTGGGATCAACACGCTCATCGGCGCCTCTTCCGGCGACTGAATATTCTGATAGCCAGAGATCTCGACAAAGGTTTCCAGATCGGTCAGCCGCGTCTGCGCCAACATAAAGGCCCGCAGCGGCTCTTTGCCCTTGTCATAGGCCTGCTCTATGGTCATGCCGTCATCGATATAGGGTTTGACCGCCTGATCATAAATTTTGTCAAACACCGGCGCCATGATGAAGAAGGTCATAAACAGACTCATGCCGATCAACACCTGGTTTGACGGTGTCTGCTGCAAACCAATGGCTTGTCGCAAAATCGACAATACCACTATGATGCGGGTAAAAGAGGTCAGCATGATCACCATGGCAGGCAGGAAGCTTAGCGCCGTCATTAGCAGCAATATCTGCATAGTCACAGAATATTGAGTCGAGCCATCGGCGCCTGTAGTTACGGTTACCGCTGGGAGTATCCCCTCCTGCGCCAGCGCCAGTTGCGGCGCCATCACGGCCAGGAGTAGCAAGAATGAGGTCAAGATCCGTTTCATGTTTTTAATTAGGTTCATGACTGTGATGACTTTGCCTGGCGCAGACGGCTGGCAAAGGAGTCCTGTTCTATGGTGATTGGATTATCGAGCTTATCGATAAGTGAGACTTGCTGCGGCGTTACTCCCAACAGATATTGTTGACCGTCGACTTCGACCAACACCATCTTTTCCCTCTGCCCCAAAGGGGTAACGGCCAAGGTTTTCAACACCCCGTGTGAACTAGGAACCAACTTCAAGCGCTTCACCAGATAAGCGAGCAGAAAGATCAAGGCAATGACCAAGATCAATCCACCCAGCATATTGGTCATGGTGGTTAACGCCGGCTCTCGCTCTATGCTCGCCTGAGTAGTCGTCGCGGCGGCCGCAACGACCATCAAGGATGAGATCCCCATAGACCTTCCTTATTTAAGTTTCTTAATCCGCTCAGTTTGGCTGATAACGTCGGTCAGACGGATACCAAACTTATCGTTGACCACGACCACCTCACCGTGGGCGATCAGGGTACCATTGACCATCACATCTAATGGCTCACCGGCAACACGATCCAGCTCCACCACAGAGCCTTGGTTCAGTTGCAGCAGGTTACGGATATTAATAAAACTGCGACCCACTTCCATGGAGATGGTCACAGGAATATCCATGATAGTATCGAGTTTGGCCGCTTCCTCTTCGGTCAGCGGTTTGCCGCTATCGGCCAGCTCATCGAGTTCGACTGCCTGAGCCTCCTCCAGCGCCTGTTCGGCCATGGCTGCGGCCCAATCGTCACCTGTATCTTCTGTGCTCATTGATTTTTACCTTAAACGCTTTGGTTAAATATTGTTGAGATCCCGAGACTTACTCTTCTTAGTCACCAGTTGTAACTCTGTCTTTACCGTCTCAGGTCTTGGAATTTTCTCACGGATATTGAGTGCCAAATTCTCTCGTGAACGCCCAAGCTTACAGCGGTAGGTCGGCAAATCCTCTACCCGCAGCACGATATATTCGGGCATCTCCACCGGAATAATGTCACCCGCCTTAAAGTTCATCACCTCTTTTAGCGAGATCTGTTTCTCAACTATGGTGGCGTCAAGCCCCACTTCGACATCCATGATCTCATCTTTAAGGGCCTGGGACCAACGCATGTCGGTGTCTTGGGTATCGCTTTGTACCCCGGCATCGAGCAGTTCACGGATTGGCTCTATCATGGAATACGGCATGGTGATATGGAAATCGCCGCCACCACCATCGACCTCAATGTGGAACGAACTTACTACTACCACCTCTGTCGGACTCACTATGTTAGCCATGGCGGGGTTGACCTCAGAGTCTAGGTAATCAAACTCCACGTCCATCACTGGCGCCCAGGCTTCTTTATAATCTTCGAAGATAATCTTCAGCAGCAGCTGAACGATACGTCGCTCAGTCGGGGTAAACTCGCGCCCTTCAATCTTGGCATGAAAACGGCCATCGCCGCCGAAAAAGTTATCCACCAAGATAAACACCAAACGGGCTTCCATGGTGATAAGTGCCGTGCCTTTTAAGGGACTAAAACGCACCATGTTTAGGCTGGTCGGCACAAACAGCGTATGTACGTATTCGCCAAACTTGAGCATCTGCACGCCGTTAATCGACACCTCGGCAGCGCGGCGCATCATGTTAAACATGCTGATCCTCAGATGACGCGCGAAGCGTTCGTTGACGATCTCCAGCGTCGGCATGCGCCCACGGACAATACGATCTTGTGACGAAAAGTCGTAAGAGCGGGCATCTAAAGCGGAATCGCTTAGCTCTTCCTCTTCGACATCGTCGACACCATGAAGCAGCGCATCAATTTCGTCTTGGCTTAATAGATCACTCACAATATCGTCCTATCATACTTATTACCCTCGATGGCGCCGGCTTATTGCATTACAAAACCGGTAAAGAGCACCTTTTCAACCACTTTACGCCCGGTCACCGGCTGCAAGGTATTTTGTACATTCAGCAAAGCCAGTTGACGAAGCTCATCTTTACCCGCTAGGGAACTGAGTTTCTGCACGTCGGCACTACTAAAGGTAGTCAGCAGCGCATCTTCAATCAGCGGAATATGTTTCTTAATCAAAACATCGTCGTCCGAACCACGTACCATGAGCTGCACCTTGATCTCCACCAAACGCGAGCGATTCTGCCCCGGCAGATTAAACAAAAATGGTCTGGGCATCCCCACATAGAAGGCTTCGCGGTTATTGACAGGCTCACTCTGCTCAGTTTGCTCGCCTTCGGCGCCCACCTCTTCACTGGGCTCACTACCCGAAAACATAAACCAGGCACCAACAGCCAATAAGATCACTAACACTGCACCGATCGCGGCGAAGATAATGAGCTTTTTCTTGCTCTTGGGCTCTACATTTTCTTCAAGTTCTAACGATTCTTCTTCAGCCATCTCTTATCCCTATAACACGCTGCATCGTCATGATTTTTTAGCGCATATCAAACGATTGAGCAATCATCTCTGCCTATAGGTTACCTGCTTATGCGTAATAATCTATACCCGAACGGTAACTTGTTGCGTTATTCGACGCTAGCAGGCTTTCTTCTGCCGAAATTTCATCCATATCAGATAAACCTTGGCCTGAAGCTTCCCCCTGCTCTGAACCATCACCTTGCTCTTGGCCACCTTGGGAGACGTTACTATCGGTCAGTTGCATCCCTTGCTCGGCAAGCATCTCGCGTAAACGGGGAATAGCCTGTTCGACCAATTCCCGAGTCTGGGTCTGGGTCACATGAAATTGCACCTGAGTATGCTCACCCTGTACCTGCACCCTCACCATCATATGCCCAAGCTCTGGAGGATCGAGCCTGATCTCTGCCTGTTGCACCCCTTGACTCACCATGGCCACCAACTGCTGCCGCATCACAGGAGAGAACTTTTGAATCATCTCCTGCATCTGCGCGGCAGGCTCACCCTGGGGTTTGATGGATAGCTGGTACTGAGGCGCACTCTCGGCCCTGAGCCCTGTTAAGGACTGAGCAGAAATGAGCCCTGATTTATCCAAACCAGAGATATCAGAGCCCTCGCCCGCTTTAGGTGTCATACTCACCGCGAGATTGGCATCCTTTAGCGCATCGACTGCGGCCTTGGTGCCGTGAGTCTGCATAGAAGTCGCCGCGATAAACTCAGTCTGACGACTCTGCTCTGCGCTTGGTTTCATCTCTGGCTTTGCATCAGCCAATATAGATTGCGCCTCTTTACCAGCGGCAAGACCCGCAGCAAAGGTTTTTTCCTGCCCTGCTAAGTCACCTTGTTGCGAACTCGGCGCGATGGAAACAGTACCAGATTGCACACTATTGGCTGCCAAATACTGTTTTGCTTGAGCAATCAGAGCTTTAGTATCCTGCTGAACGCTTGTCAGTGCATTATCATTCTGGCTAGCTGTGCTCTGATACGCAGCGCTTTGGCCATTAGCGGCCTGTGAACCAAGACCTTCAATACCATGAATAATGGCTTGTAGCATCTGCGGCGGCAAGGCGATTAACTCCTCCTTGGTCAATCCGCTTTGCGCCATGATCTGATCGAGTGAAGCCTCGGGCAACTGGGCGACTATGGCCTCGCTACCTAATGCGGCCTCACTTCCTAAGCCTTGGCCATTTAGTGTGATCACAGGTAAGATCTCGGGTGGTGTAACAATGGGAGGGACGAGCGCCACTATCTCTTTCAGCTCCCCCTCTTCCAGCTCGCCATCTCTCATCTCAAATTTATCTGCCTGCCCCTTTACTATGCTGGGCATCAGCTCATCGTCGCCAGCCATATCAGATTCACTCTCATCCGACGGCAAAATGGCGCCGCCAGCGGCAATCTCAGAGCCCGTTTCAGCATCAACGCCGAGCTTAGAGGCAAGGTCAATCTGCGCCAACACATTGGCGACATCACCACTTTCATTGGCCTTGTCCTGAGACTCATCCTGTACTTGGTCGGAACACGAACCCTTGGCGCTATTGTCCGCACCTTGGCTCAGCTCAACCTGGGTATCCGCTCCCTTTTTGGCCTGACTATGCTCAACCTCTTTTGTACTGGCTTTCGCCAAAGCCTCTGAAAAATCGTTATTTTCTGACTTTGACTCACCTACCAAACTAACATCTGACGGGTTAGGCTTTACTCCACCTTTTTCTCTGCCTGACTCGGCATTAGAGAGGAGTATTTGGGTCATCTGTGGCATGCTTCCTCCAACACTCGTCGCGGGAGCCAACATTATGCGGCTACACCTAAGCGTCAATTATTCGCTGTCGCGATAAACTCATTATCAATTACAAAGCAATAAAAATGCCAAGTTAAGCTCAGCAAGCAGGAAATAAGGGATTAGATAGGAGACTAGCACTAGAAGTTGCGCCAGGCGAAAACCAATGGGGTTAACGACTGGACTGGCGGAAAAACTGCTGCGAGGCAAATTCGTCAATCATCTTCTGTTCCTGTTTAGCCTCAAACTTTTGTTTCACTTCAGCCTTGTGACTGAGCAGGAGTTCTACCGCCTTTCGCTTTTGCTGCTTAGTCTGCCAAAACTGCTGTGCTTTCTGCCGTTGCTTGTCAGTCTCTGACACGGCAAATAACTGCTTTTCGATAGCATCATCGATCTGACGAATAAATTGATGAAATTGATGATAACTACTAGCGGCAATCACTTGCCCCTGCTGACCTTCCATCTGCTTCATATAATCGAGACGATATTGCTGCAAGGCATCAAGCTGCTGACGACATTTATTGAGCGTCAATTGTGCCGTTCTAAGCTGAATCGCCGCCTGTTCTTCGGCCTCAAGCGCCAACTTAAGCACAGTCTCCAGGGGATCATGTTTTGCCATAAGCGTTAATCTCTCCGGTCAACTTAGCGCTAGACCTGACACTGGGCACTTAACTGCCCCAACATCAAGGCACTGGAATCGAAACTGATCGCCTCTTTCATGGTTTGCCGTAGGAAGGCATTCATGGCCGGCTGCAACCGAATCGCGTTATCGATACGCGGGTCGCTGCCCTGAGTGTAGGCGCCGATGGAGATAAGATCCCGGTTCTGTTGATACAAAGAATACATCTGCTTTACTCGTCGTGTAGCTTCCAGATGCGCCTCGCTGATCACCATAGGTGCCACACGACTGATTGACGCTTCGACATCGATGGCCGGGTAATGACCCGAATCGGCCAACGTACGCGACAGTACGATATGGCCGTCGAGGATCGCCCTCGCCGCGTCGGCGATGGGATCTTGCAGATCGTCGCCTTCGGTTAATACGGTATAAAAAGCGGTAATTGAACCTTGGCCCGCGCCGCCGTTACCGGCACGCTCCACCAGCTTAGGCAATTTGGCAAAGACCGAAGGCGGATAACCTTTGGTTGCTGGCGGCTCACCAATGGCCAACGCAATCTCTCGCTGCGCCTGAGCATAGCGGGTCAGGCTGTCCATCAGAAGCAACACGTTATAGCCAAGGTCACGAAAATACTCGGCGATACGGGTCGAGGTTTCACAAGCCCTTAGCCTCATCAAGGGCGATGTATCGGCTGGCGCCGCCACCACCACGCTGCGGGCGCGGCCCTCTTCCCCCAGGATCTCTTCGATAAATTCTTTCACTTCGCGGCCACGCTCACCAACCAGCCCCACCACAATCACATCGGCTGTGGTGCCGCGAGTCATCATTCCCAGAAGCACACTCTTACCCACGCCTGAACCGGCAAACAGGCCCATACGCTGCCCTTTACCCACGGTTAACATGGCGTTGATAGCCCTCACTCCCACGTCCAAGGGCTCGCTAATGGCGCGGCGGGCCAGAGGGTTTAACATCGGAGCACGACTAGTCGCTTTCTGATCTGTGTGCAATTGCCCCAAACCATCGATTGGGGCGCCGTTGCCGTCAAGCACGCGGCCAAGCAGCCCCATACCGACATTAATTCCTGCCTGCTCACCAAGCGGGGTGACCTTGGCCCCAGGCATCACGCCATTTAGCTCTTCGATGGGCATTAGATACAGCAATTTATCGTCAAAACCTATCACCTCGGCAACAAGATCTCCTGCCATGGTGGCTATGCTACACAGACTCCCCACCGGTGCCTTGCAACCCGTCGCCTCAAGGGTGAGACCGACAACGCGCACCAGTTGACCACTGGCCTCTGGCATAAAAGGGACAACGCTATGAGTGTGTTGCCTTAGCTTATCAAGCAGTCGGCTTTGACGGGTCTTCATCTTGACTGGTCTCTTGTGGTGCATCGCTTGAAGCAGTATCGTCTGCCGGCTCGCTATCGCTTGGCTCAGTGACTGAAGGCTTCGCCCCAGACTCTGCTGAGTCCGCCTCTGGCATTTTCTCCATCGCGGCTATCTGTTGTAATCTTTGCTGCTCGAGACGCTGCTCACTCTGCACTAAACCTTCGAATACGGCTTTGATGCGATGCTCCAGCCCCATATCTATCCTGCTGCGGCTATTGCTGACGATGCACTCACCGCGGTTTAGAGTTGGATCGGACTCTAATTCCCAGTGATTCTTGGTTAATTGCGTACTCTCGTAGAGTCGCTCGACGATGGCGATATCCTCAGGGTGCAAACGCAGATGCGCCCCTTGCTCTTTAAGTGGCAAGGCATCGACCCCTTGACGCAGGGCGGTGAGAATATGCTCGGGATGTGTGTGTAGTTCGTGACCTATCACCGCCTTGGCTAAGGTCATACTGAGCTGCACCAAAGCTTGTTCTATTTCGGTATCCAGCAAGGACAAGGGCGCCGATAATTGCTGCATTATGGCTTCAAACTGGGCAACATTTTGCTGCGCCTGCGCCAATCCCGAAGCTAAACCCTGCTCTTCTCCCTGGCGATAACCTTCTTGATGCCCCTGCTCTAACCCTTGCAGTCGTCCCTCTTCGAGCCCCTGGGCAAAACCGGCCTCTTTCCCCTGGGCAAAGCCTTCTGCTTCAGCCTCGGCGCGAATCGACTCTATCTCCTCCAGGGTTGGCGGCATCACAGGCTCATCGAGCGGTTTCTTCTCTTTTTGTGCATCGAAACGCCCAAACATATTCTCTTTGGGCTCTTCGATAACTGGAGTGACATCGGGCAACTGCCAATGACTAAAATCGGCCTGGGATGAGCCACTAGTGTGCGGGGTTTTCTTATCGTCGGCATTACTCATTAGAGGAACTCATCTCCGCCGCTACCACCGAGGATGATCTCACCGGCATCACTCAAACGACGTGCAATCGATAGGATCTCTTTCTGAGCCACTTCCACTTCGCTGATCCGTATTGGCCCCATGGCCTCAAGGTCATCTTTAAGCAGCTCGGCGGCACGTTTTGACATGTTACCCAGTATCTTCTCTTTAAGTTGGTCATCGGCGCCTTTAAGCGCTTTCATCAAGACATCCTGCTGCACTTCACGCAGCAAGGTTTGAATACCCATATCGTCAACATCTGCAAGGTTTTCAAATACGAACATAAGATCTTGGATCTGCTGCGCCATCTCTTCGTCACTTTCGCGCAACGTCTCCATCAACTGACTCTCAACACCTGTGTCGAGATAGTTCATGATATTGGCCGCCGCCTTCAAGCCGCCCATCTTAGCCGCCTGTGCGCCGCCTTGACCGGCAAACTGTTTCTCCATGATGTCATTAAGCTCTTGTAGCGCTGCCGGTTGCACCTCTTCAAGGTTGGCGATACGCATCATCAAATCGAGACGGGTATTCTCTGGCGCCTGAGCAAAAATCTCGGCGGCCTGATCCGGCTCCAGATATGAGAGCACTATGGTCTGAATTTGTGGGTGTTCGTTTTGAATGATAGTCGCCACCTGACGGGCATCCATCCATTTGAGCGACTCTAGCCCCTTGGCGCCACCGCCCATGATGATCTGTTCGATCAGATTACCGGCCTTGTCTTCACCCAGGGCCGCAGTAAGGGCATTACGCACAAACTCTTCGCTGTTAAAGCCGATAGAGGAGTATTTTTGTACCTCCTCCAGAAACAGCTTGTGCACACCGATCACCTTACTTTGCCCAAAGTCTTTCATGGCGGCCATTGCCATACCCACCTTCTGAACCTGTTTAGGCTCGAGATGTTTTAGAATCGAGGCTGCATCGGCCTCACTCAGGCTAAGTAGCAGGATGGCAGTCTTCTCGATGCCTGTAAGATCTTTGGTATTGAACTCACCACTGGCTGTGTCGATCTCTTTATCATTACTCATTTTCTTGTAACCATCCCTTGACGACTTGGGTAGAGAGCTCAGGCTCATTAGCTACCAATGCACGTATCGCCTTTATCATATCATCGTCTTTATGCAGATCCGGTATCAAAATCGAGCCATCGTCGGCATAGCTGTATTCTGCATCGGGACGATTGAGCATACCCAGCGTATCGGCGGCGTATTGATCTTCAATCTCGGCCAATTCATCACCCAGTGTTGGTGCGTCAGGCATCTTCTGTCCATCTGGGTAGATGAGACGCTTCAGCATTGGCCTCACGACGAAGAGGATAAGCGCCAGAATGATTAAGCCGCCCATCACCAGTTTGATCGCTCGCCAGAACCAAGGCTCTTCGTAGATAGCAAGCGCAGGCGCTTCTTCGACCAGCTGATCCATAAAGGGCACTGTCACAACCTCAATCATGTCACCGCGCTGGGTATTGAAGCCCACAGCGCCTTCAAGCAGGCGACGAATATTGCTCAGCTCCTGCTCGGTACGGGCAACGCGCGTCACCTGACCATCTTCTCCAGCAGGCCCAGTCTTGAAGTCGACCGCCACCGAGACGCTCACACGTCTAACCACACCTATCTGCTGACGGGTATGGCTAATGGTGGTGTCTAACTCATAGTTTCGAGTTGCCTCTTTATGACTGGATCCTGGCAGAATTTTTTCCTGAGAGCTTCCAGTGGCTTGCTGAGGAATATTGGCTTCCATCGGCGGCTGATTGCTCAGCGCTCCGGCAATACCGCCAGTGCTGGCGCCGGTTGAGTTATTCTCCACCGTCATTTCACTGCGTACTGCAGGAAGGTCAGGGTTATAACGCTTGGCGGTCTGCTCGACGGCAGTGAAGTCCATATTGACATCCACCTGAGCGGTAAAGTTTTCTGGCCCCAAAATAGGCATCAAAATCGATTCAACTTTGTTGCGATACTCGGCTTCCTTTTGCTGTACTAGCTCAAGTTCGCGGCGCGCTCGGGCGGATACTGCCGTCTGACTCCCTGAGTTTAGCAAGCGACCGTTAGAATCGGTCACGGTCACACGGGTCGGCTCCAGGCCATGAACGGCTGAAGCTACGATATCAACAATCGAGTCAACCTCTTCTTGACCTAATCCACCGCGACGGGCATTGACGACTACAGTTGCGCTTGGCTTAGAACGATTACGGGCAAAAACATTTTCTTTGGGAATCGCCAGGATCACCTTGGCGCGGCTGACACTCTTAAGCTCTTCGATAGTGCGCGCCAGATTTTGCTCCTGACTGTTCTTCAGTCTCGCCGCTTCCATCCGCTGGCTAACGCCAAAACCACTGTCTTTAGTAAGAAAATCATCACGGCCAGGCGAGTTGTCGATGCCTGCGCGGCTGAGCATCATCTTGACGTCTTGATACTGATCTTCAGGCACCTTAAGCACATCGACGTCAATTTGGTAATTGACTTTGTTCTTGTCCAGCACATCAAGTACCTGCACCATCTCTTGGGTATCCATCTTGCCCAGTGGACGGTATTCAGGCTCCTGTGCCCACAGCATGACGAAAACTGCCAATGCTAAACAGATAGCCAGCGCCAGGATCATGGTGATCTGCCTAAGCATATCGACACCGCCAAACATGCCGCCGCTTGGCTTATGCTCTTCTTGTACGCCGCCAGCCAACATATCCTGTGCTGTGCCAGCGCCTGTTCCGACTACCATATCTGTACTCACGATAAATACCTGCTGTTTTGAATCATCTTAGGGTGATAGTCACCAGCCATGCCTAGACAGGCATACTCATGATCTCTTTATAGGCTTCGACCAACTTATTACGCACCTGAACGGTCGCTTCAAAGGCAACGCTGGACTTTTCGCGAGCGATAACGGTATCAGACAAGGTCACACGAGTGTCCCCCATGTCGAGACGTGTCTGTAACGAGGAAGAGGCTGCCTGCAGGGCATTAACGTTTCCGACAGCCTGCGACAGCAAGTTACCGAAGTCACTGCCACTGGTATTAGCCACTTGTTGAGTGATATTGGGCATGATCGCACCAGGCTTAATCTCGCCTGTGAGTGACTGCATCTCTTGCAGTAATGAATTGGCACCTATCTGCATATTGGCCTCCGCTATCGTCGTGAATTTGACGAAATCTATTCTTATTCAGTCCAATGCAATATGTTTGCCAAAAATGGAAATAGCGTGACGCCAGCAGCTTTAAACAAGGGCATAGGCGAGAATGAAAGAGACAATGAGGAGAGAAATAGAGAAATAGAGAAATAGAGAAATAGAGAAATAGAGAAAATGATGGGCAACAAGAAAAGCGAAATGCAGGCACTAGTGAGCATTTCGCTTTTCTCTTTTTACGCTTTTATCGACTTCATGCGGGGATCTGAATCCCCATATCGCGCATTCGCGCCATCTTATACCTTAACGTCCTGGCGCTGATCCCCAGCTTTTCAGCCACCTGCTTACGACTGCCATTACACTGGTTAAGAGTTTCAAGAATGATCACATGCTCTTGGGCCTTAAGCTCATCCCCGAGACCATCGGGCTCAGTTTGCTTATGCTCACTGTCACTCAGTGGTTCCAGCATCACATCCTGTGTATCGATAATGATATCCTTGGCACTAATGGCATCACCTGACTGTAAAATCAGCGCGCGCTGTACCACGTTATCCAGTTCACGTACGTTGCCAGGCCACCTATGTCCTAACAAGCGCCGACACGCCTGATCGTCCAAGGTTGGTGCCTGCGCTAGACCCGCCGTTTTAGCATGACGCAACACTAAGTGCCGCGCTAAAGGTAAAATATCGGCCGGACGTTGATGCAGAGCCGGCCAAGTCAACGGGAATACATTGATGCGATAATAGAGATCTTCCCTAAAATCTCCTTTAGTGGCCATCGACTTGAGATCTCGGTTCGACGTTGCCAAAACGCGCACATCGAGCTTAATGGTCTTACGCCCACCGAGTCGCTCAACTTCACGCTCTTGCAACACACGCAGCAATTTGGCTTGCAACCCCAGATCCATCTCTGAGATCTCATCGAGCAGCAAGGTGCCACCCTGAGCCTGTTCAAATTTACCCGGACACGCCTGATAAGCCCCGGTAAAGGCGCCTTTCTCATAACCAAATAGCGTGGCTTCTAGCATATTCTCTGGGATCGCGGCGCAGTTTATCGCCACAAACGGCTGCTCAGCCCTTTGACTGTGCTGATGTATGTAGCGTGCAAGTACCTCTTTACCCGAGCCACTTGGTCCCATGATCATCACAGAAGCATCGGACTGAGCCACTTTCTGCGCCAACGAGAGTAGCGCCAGACTGCGCTCATCGGCGACCACGGGTTGATCCTCAATGAGTTTAGGCTTGAGGTAACGAGAGACCTGATTAAGCAGCACCTCTGGTGCAAAGGGTTTGGCGAGATAATCCACCGCCCCTAATTTAATTGCGCTGACGGCGCTGTCTATGGTCGCATAGGCTGTCATGAGCAAGATGGGGATCTGTGAGCAGTGCTGCTGCAGGTAAGCCACTAAACCCAGGCCACCTATGCCTTCCATCTGCACATCACTGATCACCATATCGAAATCGTGCCCCTTGAGCGCGATTATCGCCGCTTCGGCCGACTCGACATCGACACATTCATATTGAGCAAGTAACAGAGTATCCACTAATGCTTCGCGCAACGAAGCATCATCTTCAACGAGTAGTATCTTGGCTTCAGCCATGGCTCACCTCCGGGGTCGACTCGGCTTGGACCGCTGGCAAATTAAATGAGGCGCGGCATCCCTTCCCCGCAATACAATTAAGCTGTAGGCGCCCTTGGTGGTTAGCAACCACAGTTTGCACAACCGCCAAGCCAAGACCTGTACCTTGCGCCTTGGTCGTGAAGAAAGGCTCAAGCACCTTCTCCTGCATTGCAGTGTCTAACCCTTTTCCGTTATCGACGACTTCAAAGGCTATCGCCTGCCCATCATCGACGGCATTTAGCCATACCTGACTGGCACCGGCTTCTATGGCATTGATCACCAAATTGTTAATCGCTGAGCTAAGCGCGGCAGGATTAGCTTTAAATAACTGAGTCGATGCAAGATTTAAATGCAACTGACAAGATTTTCGCTCGGCAATGGGCTCGCAGTTTGCCATCACAGGGCCCATGACTTGCTGCATATCACAGACCTCGCTCAACTCCTGCTGACGCCCCTTGGCCATCAGCAACATATCATCTACCTGCTGTGACAACTCGTTGAGCCTATCAATCAACTTACCTTGGAAACGTTCTCTGGCCGGTTGTGCCAAACTAGGACTTCCGAGATTAGCCGCATATAACAGCGCCGCCGATAAAGGCGTGCGAACTTGATGAGCTAAACTGGCCACCATTTTGCCAAGAGCTGAGAGTCGCTGCAGATGGGAGAGATTTTTTTGTAGCAAGCGGGTTTCGGTCAAGTCTGTCAAAACAATAAGCTGACCGGGTTCTGGCGTTAGTGGGGTGATAGCCAGCTTAACTCGGCGACCATTTTTCAATGATACCTCGTGGCCATCATCATCCTGTGGAGAAAAGGCGCGATTGATGATCTGCAACCAGCGCATTCCAGTTAAGGGCTGTCCCAACAGTTGCACGGCGACAGGATTAGCATCGGTAACCACACCATCCCCATTGATGATCACTACGCCTGAAGGCATGGCCTGTAAGATATGCTCCATGCGACTGGACATAGCATCATTGGCAACGACACCGGCGACCATAGAAGGTCCCCGTGTTGCCTGCGCCTGTGCTGAATATGCCACCTTGGGATTTGCGGCCATAACCACTCCGTCAATAAATTGCTGCTAACGGAGTGAATGCAGATAATATGCCAATTAAAAAATCATTATTAACAAAGAATTATGGTTCAAAAACGACAAAGGCCCTGAAATGGGCCTTTGTTTATTGCGTTGCGGCGAACTGGAATTAATCTTTACTCATGCCGTACTTACGCATCTTCTCAACCAGCGTGGTGCGGCGGATACCAAGCATTTCTGCAGCGCGGGCAACGACGTTGTCTTGTTGATCCAATGCCTGGCGAATCATGTCTATCTCAAGCTCTGCCAGCAGATCTTTAAGGTTAACGCCTTCCGGCGGCAACTCGCTAGGGAAACGGCTCTCTGGAATATCGACCGCTACCTCATCACTAAAGATAGACGCCAACGCATCGCGTTCCAGCTCCTCTTCGCTGACCTGCACCTGATATTCCGGCACATCGATATGGCGGTATTTCAACGGCAGATCGTTCACATCGACCAAGCCACCTGGATAAAGGATCGTAAGACGCTCAACCAAGTTAGACAACTCACGCACATTACCCGACCAGCTATGTTCTTTAAGTGACTCAATAGCCCGCTGGGTAAAACGCACCTTGCCACGACCTTCGTTGTAGACGCGGCTGACTAACTCTTGCAACAGTAATGGAATATCGTCTTTACGCTCACACAGAGCCGGCATCTCTACTGGGAAGACATTGAGGCGATAGAAGAGATCTTCTCTAAACTCGCCATTGGCGATCATGGTCTCTAGCTCTCTGTGGGTCGCGGCGATAACACGCACATTGGTATGTATGGGCTTACTGCCACCAACCCTTTCAAACACGCGCTCCTGCAAGACCCGAAGCAGCTTAACCTGCATCTGCAGCGGCATATCGCCTATCTCATCGAGAAATAGGGTGCCGCCTTCGGCAAGTTCAAAACGCCCCTTACGGGCGCTGATAGCGCCAGTAAACGAGCCCTTCTCATGACCAAATAGCTCACTTTCCAGCAGCTCTGGCGGTATAGCACCACAGTTCACCGGAATAAATGGGCCATCGCGGCGATCAGAAATATAATGAATATTACGGGCAACAACCTCTTTTCCCGTACCAGACTGACCTAAAACTAATACTGTGGCATCTGAACCCGCGACCTGATTAATCAGATGGCGAACCTGAGCAATACCTTCACTGCGGCCCACTAAGCTACGAAATAACTTGGTCTGATTACCACTGGTTGGCACATCGGGACGTTTGGTGTGCACAAACACCTGACAAAAATGCAATAACTCTGTCAGCTGGGGATAGTTCAGCGGCTCTTCGATACAACCTAAAATATTACTTGCTGAGACATCACCGTTAGCACCCAGCAATAAAATCGGCTGCCAAGGCATGGAAGTAGCAATAGATTGCAACAAGGTCTTAGACTGAGCCTCTTGTGCAATGACAAGCGCTCTATAGCGGGTATTCGACATTCGAGATTCGAGTTTATCGACAGGAAGCAATTCGACTTGCTCACCAAGAAACTCAAAAACACAAGATAAGCGATTAATTCGCTCTGACTGATTACCGACAAGTAGAATTCGTTGATCTGTATGCATCATTTAAGAAGGCCGTAAAGCACTCAGTGTTATTCGCATTAATTATTAGTGTTAGTTGCTTCGAAAGCGAGATAATCGTTTTAATTCAATTTTGCAAAAAACGACTATCACACGGAATAGTGTATTATCAGCAGCATATTAGCAAGTATCAGATTCATTTTCTGACAAACTCATCTGATTTTAGAGCAAATTCTCAACGTATCAAGCAACAGGCGCCAATCAATTGACGCCTGCCAAAAAGTTATTGTTCAGAAAGGTTGTGACTAAGGCTAAATTGCTTCTGTGTGCGATGCCAAATGATGCTCATTTTGAGGAATCGCATCCCAACCTTCTTTGATGGTTTTAAGCAGTGCGACCACATCGTCTATGGCCTTAACATCATTGTTAACATTAGCCTCAGACAAACGTACCAGCATATAGTCGTAGAGCTGTGAAAGATTTACGGCAACATCACCTTCAGTATCCATATTTAGGCTGCCATTCAGACCATTTACAATGCCAATGGCCTTACCTATCAATAAACCTCGCTGAGCCACATCGTCCTGCTCGATGGCGCATTTCGCTTGGGCTAAACGCTCTATCGCACCAGCCAACAACATTTGAATAACGCGATGCGGTGAAGCAACACTTAAATCACTCTCCACAGAAACCTTTCGATATGATTGCATTGAACCACGCATATTTACACCTACCTATTTGATTCTATTGCTTGATAAGCCTTAATTTGGCGCCTAGCAGCAGTATTTGAATGTAATAATGACAAACGATGACTCAACACCTTTTTACTTTTAACCGTTAATCTTTGACTGAGTATAAGCTGATGTTCAAGCGCTTCTCTGTCGGTAAAGTCATCATCAGACACTAAAGCTTGCAACAGGGTTGCCCGCTTCTCTATTAATTCCTGCAATTCCTGCACCAAACTAGACGACAATTCATCTTCAGCACTCACACTGTTAATTTTATCTAAAATTAACAATGCCTTACTATTAATATCATCGAGCAGATTAATATTCTCGTTCACTCCGACCTCAACCATACATTCAATTGGTGCTAGCAGTGTTAATCGTCATGCCAATATTTCGACTCGGCTATCAGCAGGTTTGAAACGCAAATAACATCACTCTTTTACAACAAATAACATCATTCTTTTGCAACTAGTTATTTTGCTTCACCACGCCTGGCAACGAGTCTAAACGGGAAATCAACATATTCGACTGGGAGTTTAAGTTCGCAACCACCAAGTCCATCGCATTAAACTGCTTATATAATCTATCTTCATACGCAGCCATTCTGCGGTTTAACTGTTCACGACTATCTGCAATACGCGACAACTGCTCATCTAACGAACTGTCGCGCCCATCGATAATCCCTCCCGACTTCACATAAGTATCAACCAAGCTCGACATCTTGTGGGCAAGGCCGGTTTCTTCAGTGGAAAACAGTTCGGCAATAGCTGACTGATTATTTTCAATCGAATCTTTTAGTTTATCGGAATCGATTTCCAGTAAACCTTCACGAGTCGTCGTTACCCCGAAGTTAGCCAACGTCTGCATGCCATTTGAGGTGTCTACACCAGATGATACCATTCCACGTAGCTGACTCTGAATGCTTCGAGGTAAGGCATCCCCCTGTAATATACCCGCCTGCTTAGTATCGGCATTATATCCCGTGAGATCCTGAATCGTAGTCATTAACGCATTGTATGACTCAACAAAGCCTTCAATTGCAGTTTGGGTTTTAGCAGTATCCTGACTTACTGTCAGGGTTGTGGTCTTAGCAATATCGGCATCGGTTAAGGTTAGTGACACGCCTGTTATCGCATCGTCTATGCTATTGGTTTGGGATACCACCTTAACGCCGTCAATGTGCACTATGGCATTTTTAGCGGGTGTCAGCTCACTCATGGTAAAAGCATCTGAAAGCCCAGTGCCCGCACCAGTGTCGGTAGCCGTCACCGAAATGGTGTTGTCTTCACCGGTCTTTTTTGAGCCCAAAACCAGCTGAGGCCCCAACTCACCATGAATAATAGTCGCCGTCACATCTGTGTTGTCTTCGGCGTTATTAATCTTCTCCATGATATCGCTGAGGGAATCGGTATCCGAAACATCGATATTAAAGGCTGTACCACTACCGACACTAATAGATAAAGAGCCTTCACCTATAGGGGAAGTTTCATCGGCAACCACAGCTGTACCAACTTTTTGGCTTTGCGCCAGTTGCTCAACTTGTACTTGATAAACACCCGATACAGCGGTCTTATCTACACTAGCCGATAGATAATCTTTAGTTGAGGTCGCTACTTTTTGGCTACCAAAAGTTTCGGCCTTAGTTAAGGTTTCAAGTTTGCTGTTAAACTCCGACATGGCGCTTTTTAACGCCCCAATGCCTGAAATTTGGGCGTTAATCTTACCTTCGTTAACATCAAATTTAGCAATCTTGCCGGCACTCTCAGCATTAACCAATGCCGTGACGATACCGCCAATATCTAAACCTGAACCAATACCGACCGATGTTAAGCCCATAGTAACCTCTACTAGACCTCAGTTTTCATTAACAAACCCGCCACTTCATTTAGCTTTCGGGCAATCTCTAATGCTTCTTCATTGGGGATCTGACGGATCAAATCACCACTTTGTACGTCAATCACTTTGACCACTTGCAGACCTGAATCTTCATCAATATTGAAGGCTAAGCCTTTTTGCATCAAACTCATGCTCGCAGCTATATCATCAACCGCTTGATGAAGCGCCTCTGCATCAGCTTTTGATACCTGATTGACTTGGGTGACAGAACGCTCAGTATCACCAGCTGACTGAATCCCCTCATCCGCTAAGGGCTGCGACACCACCTCGGCCTTTTTATCGACCATGTGCGCTAAGCTATCTTTGCGTTGCGACGGCATCGAAGTATTTGCAAAATTAACGTCCATGATACACCTCAATCTATTATATTAAGCAATTCATAAGCCAAAATATGATAAATGGCTATTGCTGACGACTTAAATTTAAATGCGGCCCTTTTATAAGGCAAAGGGAGAGCCGTTGCCGACTCTCCCTATCCACCTACTTACTAACGGCTATCACTCGATTATAGTAGTGACAATGCTGTTTGTGGGATCTGGTTAGCTTGTGCCAACATGGCAGACGAAGTCTGAGACAGAATCTGTTGCTTAGTCAGCTGAGCGGTTTCACTCGCAAAGTCCACATCCTGAATTCGGCTACGTGCATCCGTTACATTGCTTTGAATATTACTCAAATTATTGATAGTGAAGTTCATGCGATTTTGCACCGCACCTAAATCCGCTCGTTGGC
>NZ_JSFF01000035.1:0-28607 GCF_000773485.1 Shewanella sp. ECSMB14101
AAGGTTCGAATCCTTCACGACCCACCACTTCCTCTAAGTGTTAAGTTTTTCTGATAATTTAGAAAGTTGTTAG
Organism: Shewanella sp. ECSMB14101; assembly: GCF_000773485.1. Lineage (NCBI taxonomy): Bacteria > Pseudomonadati > Pseudomonadota > Gammaproteobacteria > Alteromonadales > Shewanellaceae > Shewanella > Shewanella sp. ECSMB14101. The sequence continues at coordinate 74 of NZ_JSFF01000035.1, forward strand.
CTCAGTCGATGCTCTTTAGGCAAAGAGGCAGTTGGCTTTACTTTTTAATCCACATTGGTCGAAGGTTCGAATCCTTCACGACCCACCACTTCCTCTAAGTGTTAAGTTCTTCTGATAATTTAGAAAGTTGTTAGCTCAGTCGATGCTCTTTAGGCAAAGAGGCAGTTGGCTTTACTTTTTAATCCACATTGGTCGAAGGTTCGAAGCCTTTACGCCCCACCACTTCTCCAATCATCCCTGATTTTGTTGAACTCCTTATTATTTGTTGTCGATTTCGGTTAACTAGCCACAGTTCAAATAGCAGTGACCCAATATTAGTGATCTAATAACTCATTGGATGTGCTTTAAGTAAAGAAGCTGTTGGCTTTACTTTTTAATCCACATTGGTCGAAGGTTCGAATCCTTCACGATCCACGACTTTTTTCCTCGCTTTAGTTTTTTTCTTAAAATATTTATAACTTCGTTGATCCATGTTTATTGCCGCTAAGCATTAGTCGGTTTATTACGTCGTATTATTTGCTGACTCGTTTTGACGATTAGATTGTACTTCGCTCAACCTAGACTAATTCACTAGCTTTTTCTCGAATATTAGCCTTGGCTGTTCGACCTTTGTCTTATAGACGTTTTGCTAATGTTACTTGTTTGTTAACTCCGTCATATTCATTGCGATAATAATGAAAAAGGGAGAGGACAGATGAAACACGCAAAAATGTCTGTGGCAGCTGCAGCAACTATACTGGCGCTAGGTTCCAGTGCTGCGATGGCCGAGACTGAATTTAAGTTTGGTGGCTATGTAAAAGCCGATGTCATGTTTAGTGATTACAGCAATGGGGCACCAGACTCGGGCAATCTTTCTCGCCAATTTTATGTACCAGGCACTATCTATGGAACACCTGGGAATGGCGAGCAAGTTGTTGATTTTCAAGCGAGAGAGTCTCGCTTTAATTTTAAGACAGTAACAGATCTTGATGGTCACAAGCTGACTGGATTCATCGAATTAGACTTCATGACGCATACAGATGGTAACGAGAGAGTATCTAACAGTTACTCGCCACGTATTCGTCACGCCTTTGTGAGCTTTGACAATTGGACCGTGGGCCAGACCTGGACGACCTTCCAAAATCCAGGCGCATTGCCAGAAAACTTAGACTTTGTTGGTGCGGCAGATGGCACGCCTTTCGTGCGTCAGACTCAGGTGAGATATACCAATGGTGGATTCCAGTTTGCCTTAGAAAACCCTGAAACCACAGTAACGCCTAACGGTGGTGGCGGTCGTATAACCAGCGGTAGCGGCATGGTGCCAGATTTTGTTGTGCGTTATAACTTTAACACCCAAGGTGGCTCTAAGTTTACCTTGGCGGGTCTGGCACGCCAGTTGAATCTTGACAAGGGTGATATTGACTCTCAAACCATGGGTTACGGTGTCAGCTTTACTGGGGTGATCCCGATTGGTGATGATGATTTTAAACTGTCGGCAACTGCTGGTGATGGCATGGGGCGTTATATGGCGCTTAACTATGCCAATGCGGGCGTATTGGATGCCGATGGCGATATTGAGACCATCAGCTCCTATGGCGGTTTTGCCTCGTACCGTCATTGGTGGAATGATAAATGGCGCTCCAGCTTTACCCTATCTGGCTTTAAGGCGGACAATGATGTGGCATTGACCGGTGGTCTGGTGAATGAAGAGTCCTATTCTGGCTACATTAACTTGCTCTATTCGCCTGTGAAACCTATGACGGTTGGGGTGGAGTATATGTATGCGGAAAACACTAAGCAAAATGGCGATAAGGGTGAATTAAACCGCGTTATCTTCTCGGTGAAATATGTCCTTTAGGACGTGACGTTAAAATAAAAAAAGGAGGCTTAGCCTCCTTTTTTATCAATCATAGCAAATTGTTATCGCGAACATATTGTTCAAATTCGGTGCAACCACCAATGTGCTCCTGATCGATGAAGATCTGCGGCACAGTTTCAACTGGCTTACCTACCGTCTTTTCCAGATCGGCCTTGGTGATACCCTCTGCATGAATATCGACATACTTAAACTTAAAATCATCACGGGATTCAACCAGTTGTTCTGACAGTTGTACCGCTCTAACGCAGTAAGGGCAGCCTGGGCGGCCGAAAATTACAACAAACATATTCGCTCCAGAAGTAAATGTTGCTGACTTTATACCACAGGGCAACGAGGTTTGCATATGCCAGATCATACAAACTTATGCTGGCTGTCGAATCGCCCACGATAGTCGAAGAAACGCTCAACCAACTCCCAGCCTCGCTTACCTTTTTTCAACAACAAAAGATCCGGTATTCGGAAAAGCTCCCGCGCGGCGACTACCTGCTCTGGCTTGTTAAATGAGGGCTGTTTCTGGCCTGGGGTGCGTATATGTTGATGCACAAATACGCCGTAAAAAGCCCGAATTTGTGCCTTGGTAGCAAAATTAAAATAACAGGAGAAATCGTTACCCTCGATATCCAGGTAACGCACCTTAAGTCGGTCGTTATCGGCCTCAAAAAGCATTTCCTGGCATCGGAACAGATGATGATGTTTCTGTTGCAGTACCTCTTTAAGGCGCTTATCTGGGTCGATTAATGTCGACTGGCAGTGCTGACATACCTTAGCGGCAATGTCATTTTCTTCACCGCATTCAGGGCAAGCCTTAGCGCGAAAACGAAAGTCACACTGCTGCTTGCCATCAGGCCCTGCAACTGTTGCCTGACAGCGCCGGCCAAAATGTTCGATGATATCGCCATCATTATCTACCAGTCCCCAGAAGATGTTTGCAAAGCCGCAGACGGGGCAGGGAACCTGTACCGGCACGCTCTTACTGTCGGGCTTGGGACGGCCTACTTCGGGGAAGAAGAGGTCGAAGCCATTGGCGGCATAGTCGATCACTAAGCAGTCCCGCTTGCCTTCACAGATCCTCAGGCCCCGACCAACCATCTGCTGGAACAGGCTCACTGAAGCCGTGGGTCTTAAGATGGCGATAAGGTCCACATGGGGGGCGTCAAAGCCTGTGGTCAGTACGGCCACATTGACCAGATAGCTGAGCTCCCGACGTTTAAAGGCGTCGATGATGGCATCGCGCTCCTGGCTTGGCGTATCGGCTGTGATAAGCCCTGCCTGGGGGCTGTCGAGCAGCGTCATGATCTCCTGCGCATGACGCACGGTCGCCGCGAAGATGATGGTGCCTGCTCGGGTGTTGGTCAGTTGCCTTATCTGTTCCACAATCGCCTTTGTGGCGCGTCCGGCGTGGTTTAGCAGGGAATCAACTTCGGTCTCGCTATATTCGCCATTGGCACTGGGTGAGAGCTCACTAAAGTCATACTGGGCAGATAGGCCGTCAAGCACCTTGGGGGGCGTCAGAAATCCCTGTTTAATGAGCGGGCGCATCGGCAGTTCAAAAATGCAGTGTTCAAACACTGGCTGCTCAGTATTTCCGACTTTGCCATGATAGTGATAGCGGTAGATCCAACCACTGCCAAGACGATAGGGGGTAGCCGTTAGACCTAATAACCTGAGTTTCGGGTTCTGTGCCTTGAGATGGTTAAGAAGCTGCTGATACTGGCTCTCTTTCTCGTTGGAGACGCGGTGGCATTCGTCGATGATCACTAAAGAGTAGGGCTGGTTAAACTGTTCGGGATTACGCACTGCCGATTGGATGCTGGCAACCACTGTCTTGTTGCGGGTGGATTTCTGTTTAAGGCCAGCGGAAAAGATACTGGCCTCCTCGGTCAGTAAACCAACCTTCTCGGCATTTTGCGCTACCAGTTCTTTGACATGGGTAAGCACTAGGGTGCGCCCCTTGGCAATGCGAGCCAATTCGGCGATGACGATACTCTTCCCTGCACCGGTTGGGAGTACCAGGAGGGCTGACTCATCGCTGCGCTTAAAATGATTGATGGCGGCGTCGACGGCCTGGCGTTGGTAGTCTCTAAGTTGCAAAACGGCTACGTGATCTGTGATTGGGGCAGTCAGGATAGCAGTGTAGATTTGTAGCGGCTAGGGGAGAAATATAAAAAAAGCCCCTCAAAGAGGGGCTAGAAGAGAGAATTTAGTCTATTGAGCGTTTATTCGCTGCGATTGAGACGTGTCTCGATAAGGGTGTCGATCACCGCTGGATCGGCCAGTGTCGATGCATCACCCAGATTAGTCACTTCGTTAGCGGCGATCTTACGCAGGAAGCGGCGCATGATCTTGCCTGAACGTGTCTTAGGCAGACCGCCAGCCCATTGGATGAGATCCGGCGTCGCCAGGGCGCCAATCTCTTTTCTCACCCACTGACGCAGTTCTTGACGCAGTTCTTCGCTCTCTTGAGTGCCCTTAGTCAAGGTGACATAGGCATAGATACCTTGGCCCTTGATGTCGTGAGGGTAGCCCACGACAGCAGCTTCGGCGACATGTTCATGTGCTACCAGCGCACTCTCAACTTCGGCTGTACCCAGACGGTGGCCCGATACGTTAATCACGTCGTCGACGCGACCCGTGATCCAGTAGTAGCCATCTTCATCACGGCGAGCACCGTCACCGGTGAAGTACATGCCGCGGAATGTCTTGAAGTAGGTCAGAGCAAATCTGTCATGATCACCATACACGGTGCGCATCTGCCCAGGCCAAGAGTCGAGGATCACTAAGTTACCCTCGGCAGCGCCGTCGATGATGTTACCCATGTTGTCCACCAGTGCAGGTTGTACGCCGAAGAATGGGCGAGTAGCCGAGCCTGGCTTAGTGTCTGTGGCGCCTGGTAGTGGCGAAATTAAGATGCCACCGGTTTCGGTTTGCCACCAGGTATCTACGATAGGACAGTTTTCATGGCCGATCACTTCATGGTACCAGCGCCAAGCTTCAGGGTTAATCGGCTCACCGACCGAACCCATGATGCGCAGCGAGCTGCCATCGAAGCTATCAAATTGTTCTTTACCTTCGGCCATCAGGGCGCGAATCAAGGTGGGTGCGGTATACAGGATGTTGACCTTATGGCGGTCGATCATCTCACCCATACGAGCAGGGCTTGGGTAGTTAGGAATACCTTCGTGGATCAATATGGTCGCGCCATTAGCTAGCGGTCCATAGACCATGTATGAGTGACCGGTGATCCAACCCACATCGGCGGTACACCAGTAGATCTCACCCTCTTTGTAATCAAACACATATTCGTGAGTCATCGAAGCATAGACCAGGTAGCCGCCAGTGGTGTGCAGTACGCCCTTGGGGTTACCGGTTGAGCCTGAGGTGTATAGCAAGAAAAGTGGGTCTTCAGCACCCATCTCTTCGGCAACGCAATGCTCTGATGCGGTTTCCATCAGTGCATCCCATTTGATGTCGCGACCTTCTACCCAGTTGACTGGGTTGCCTGTGCGCTCAAGCACGATCACCTTTTCAACGCAATTGACGTCAGGGTGAGAGAGTGCCGCATCTATGTTGGCTTTTAATGGAATGGTACGTCCACCGCGCACCCCTTCATCAGCGGTGATCACTACCTTAGATTTGCCATCGATAACACGAGAGGCAATAGAGTCTGGCGAGAAACCACCAAAGACCACAGAGTGGATGGCACCTATGCGAGCACAAGCTAGCATGACGACGGCAGCTTCTGGCACCATGGGCATGTAAACCGTCACCACATCACCGCGACGTACCCCTTGGCTACGCAGCGCATTGGCAAACTTACATACTTCTTTGTGCAGCTCACCATAGGTGAGTGTGCGTTGCTCTGCTGCATCATCACCTTCCCAGATGATGGCAAGCTTGTCAGCATTGTCTGCCAGGTGACGATCGAGACAGTTAACTGACGCATTGAGCGTGCCATCGTAGAACCAGTTAATCGACAGGTTATGGTCGTCGAAAGAGGTTTTCTTTACCTTGGTAAAAGGCTTCATCCAATCGATGCGCTGGCCGTGCTCTCTCCAGAAACCTTCGGGGTTAACCACTGATTCCTGATACATTTTTTTATATTTTTCGTCATTAATATGGGCATTCGCCGCGATTTCGCTTGGAACTTTGTAGAGAGACTGGGTGCTCATCTGACTTCCTTTTATTTCTAATTGTGCGTGGATAAAGTATGGAATGCTTAGGCTCTTTACCTCTATTAGACCTTGGTCTAGTAAAAAAATATCCTTAATTTTTAGTCTGTTGTGATTATATTTGCATGAGATTTAAGCTAGTATTTAGCGCAGAATAATTAAAAGAATTGGAATTGCTATGAATCTGACGCTGGTTGTCGGTGTGATTGCCCTATTATATGTCTCGCTACTCTTCCTGTTGGCTTGGGGAGCAGAGCGTTGGTTTGGGCGGATCACTAAGAAAATACAGACTTGGACTTATGGTTTAAGTTTAGCGGTTTATTGCTCCTCCTGGAGCTTTCTCGGCACTGTAGGTCAGTCGGCGCAGGATCTCTGGTCCTTCTTGCCTATTTTTCTTGGTCCTATCCTTATCTTTACCTTTGGGTTTGGTTTACTGCGTAAGATGGTGATTGTCTCAAAGGCGCAAAACATCACCTCGGTGGCTGATTTTATTGCCGCGCGTTATGGCAAGTCGCAAACCATTGCCGCTATCGTCACCCTTATTGCCCTGTTTGGTATCATGCCCTATATCGCTTTGCAGCTTAAGGCGATGGTGTTTAGTCTCAATCTGTTCCAGCCCGAGGGTGCCCTCTATGATGGCGCTTGGGTTTCGCTTATCGTGACCGGCATTTTAGCTTTGTTTGCGATCTTGTTTGGTACCCGCAAACTTGATGCCACAGAGCATAACCCAGGGATGATGCTGGCTATTGCCTTCGAGTCTCTGGTCAAATTGGCGGCGTTTCTCTTAGTCGGCGTGGTGATAAGTTTCGGTTTCTTCGATGGCTTTGGTGATATCTGGCAGCAGGCAAGTGAACGTCAGCTTATTAGTCATCCAGAGCTTCGCCTTGAGAATCTGATGCCCCAGTTGTTGGTGGGCATGGCGGCATTTCTTTGTATGCCGCGTCAGTTTCACGTGATGATGGTGGAGTGTAAGGATGAGCCCACCTTGGTAAAGGCCAAGTATCTGTTTCCGCTTTATCTGATCCTCTTTGGCATGTTTGTAGCGCCGCTCGCCCTCGCAGGTAAGTTGATACTGGGGGACAGTGTGTCGGCCGATACCTATGTGATCAATCTGCCTTTGGCGTTGGATCAGCCTATGCTGGCGGTGATTGCGCTGCTGGGTACTCTTTCGGCAGCGACAGGCATGGTGATTGTCGCCGTGGTGACCATTAGCGTTATGGTCAGTAACGAATGGCTGGTGCCTTTGATGTTGCACTCAGGCAAGATCCGTCAGAAGAACTTCAGTCAGTTTTCTCAGTTTTTACTAAATGCTCGCCGCATTGCCATCGTTTTAATCTTAGGGCTGGGGTATTTCAGTTACCTCTCTTTCATGAACAGTGATTCGCTGTCCGCGCTCGGCATGCTCTCCTTCGGCGCCTTCGCGCAGTTGGCTCCTGCACTGATCGGTGGCATGTACTGGAAGTATGGTAATCGTGGTGGAGTCTATTTAGGACTGATCGTCGGTTTCAGTCTCTGGTGTTACATACTCGTGCAGGGAATAAGCGATAGTCAGGGGGTTTTTGGTGGTGAACTGGCACTGCTTGAAAGTATCAATCCTAATGTGCGTGATATTCTCACCGCGCTGCTGGCCAATCTAGCGTGTTATGTGCTGGGTTCCATCTGGTTTCGTGCCGGTGTGGCAGAGCGGATCCAGGCCAGTGCCTTCGTGACACCAGGTGAGCTGAAAAACACCAGTAACCGTAAGGCAAGCCCTATCTCACAGCAAGATCTGCTGATCTTGGCTAGCCGCTTTGTCAGCCCGACACGCGCCTATGAGAGTTTTTCACGTTTTTCCGATGAAGCGGTGCGCAGTGACAGTTGGCATAAGGTCGCTTCGCCTGAGCTGATCGCCCATACCGAGCATATGTTGGCTGGCGTCTTGGGGGGATCCAGCGCCTCTTTGGTGATGGATTCAGTGCTGCAAGGGCGCGATTTGGCGCTTGATGAGGTGTTCAGCCTGGTGGATGAGGCTTCCTCTAAGATCATTTTGAGTCAGGATATGCTCAGAGGCGCGATAGAGCACGCTTACGAAGGGATGAGCGTGGTGGATAAAGACCTGAATCTGGTTGCGTGGAACTACAAGTATGTTGAGCTGTATGACTACCCGGAAGATTTCCTGCAAACGGGGATGCCGATAGCTGATGTGGTGCGTTTCAATGCTGAGCGTGGTTATTGCGGCCCGGGCGATGTGGAGGAGCAGGTAGCCAAGCGGGTGCAACATATGCGTAATGGTACGGCTCACGTGTCTGAGCGCGAGCGCCAGGATGGCAAGGTGATTAAGATTCAGGGCAATCCTATGCCCAGCGGCGGTTTTGTGATGACTTTTACCGACATCACCCAGTATCGTGAACATGCTAAGGCGCTGCAGGAGGTTAACGAAACCCTGGAGGCCAGGGTAAAAGAGCGTACCTATGAGCTGGCGCTATTAAATAGTGAGTTGCTAGAGGCTAAGGCGCAGGAAGAGAATGCCAATGCTTCTAAGAGCCGTTTTTTGGCTGCTGTTGGCCACGACCTGATGCAACCTCTAAATGCCGCTCGTCTGTTTACCGCCTCATTGGCACAATATCCGAATCTGGACCAGGAGGGGCGCACCACACTGTCTCATGTTAATAGCTCTCTCAAGATAGCTGGCGAGCTGCTGACCGATCTCTTGGATATCTCCAAGCTGGATTCGGGCATGGTGGAAGTGAATCGACGCGATTTCTCGGTGGCCGAATTGCTAGAGGGGTTAGCGGTGGAGTTTGATGCGATGGCCAAGGATTATGGTATCAAGTTTTCCATGGTGGCCAGCTCAAGCATCATCAGCTCAGATCTCAGCTTGCTCAGGCGTGTGCTGCAGAACTTTCTAACCAACGCCTACCGCTATGCCAAGGGGAATCGGGTATTGCTGGGGTGTCGTCACCGAGCCGGCGGACTGGAGATCCAAGTGATCGACACAGGTTGTGGCATCGACGAGCAGGAGGTTGGGGAGATCTTTAAAGAGTTTAAACGATTGGATAATCCTCAAAGTAAGAGCGTTAGCGGTCTAGGGTTAGGTCTTGCTATTGCCGATCGCATTGCCAGGGTGCTGGATCATGATATACGCGTGGTGTCCAAATTAGGGCAGGGTTCAATGTTTTCCATTACCGTCCCCTTGGGTGAAAAAACCAAGGTGGCACTACCCAAGAAGGCTAATCCTGTCATGCAACCGCTTGCAGGCGTCAAGGTGCTTTGTATCGATAACGAAGAGGCAATCCTTGCAGGCTTGGAAAGCTTACTCAGTCGTTGGCAGTGTGAAGTGATCTGCGCCAGTGATCTGGCCGATGCTCGTATCAAGCTGGGTTTGAAAGGGGTTGCCCCAGATATTGTGCTCGCCGATTACCACTTGGATAATGGCCAAAATGGGGTTGATGCCATGGATGGGATCCGGGCTCTGTATGGCGAGCATCTTCCGGGGATCTTGATCACCGCTAATACCCGCAAGGATTTGGTGGACGATGTGCAGCTGCGTGGCTATCACTATATGGCTAAGATGGTTAAACCCGCAGCGCTGCGAGCGCTGATATCCAGCTTAGTGAAGTAAAAATTATCTAAATTAACAGCGAAGGAGTGAAGATTGCGTTCGGTTAAATATTTAGAGCAACACGTGACACCGAGCAAGATAGTCTGCGTCGGGCGAAATTATGTCGAGCATATTAAGGAACTCAACAACGAGATCCCAGACGATATGGTGTTGTTTGTTAAGCCCAACTCGGCGATTTCAGACACCTTATTAAGTGTGCATCAGGAGCCACTGCATTATGAGGCCGAACTCTGCCTCATGGTGAAGGCGGGTCGATTTGAGGCGGTCGGTGTCGGCTTAGATCTCACCAAACGCCAGTTACAGAGTCAACTGAAGGCCAAGGGACTCCCTTGGGAGCGAGCGAAGGCCTTTGACGGCGCGGCACTCTTTAGCGAGTTTGTGCCTTTGAGTGGGGAGTTGGCTTCCTTATCGTTTCGTTTAGCTGTCGATGGGGAGCTACGTCAGTCTGGTGATGTGACTATGATGATTAATCAGCCTGGTGCTATTTTAGCTGAGTTAGGCACTTTCATGCAGCTTGAGGATGGCGATATCCTGATGACGGGCACGCCTAAAGGGGTAGGGCAGATTGTTGCTGGCGAGTGTTTTACATTGAGCCTTTATCAAGATGATAGGCTGCTGATCAGTCACAGCTGGCTGGCGCAATAAACAAATTTAACCAAATCATATTTGTCTGTATGAAACGGGGAAAAGATTTTTCTGTGTTTGGCTTTTTGTGCTTGCCTTTCTGTGTTTGCCTTTCTGTATTTGGCTTTCGGTGCTTGGTTAGGTAAGGGGGTGAAAGCCACATCGGCCTTACTTTAAATCAACTCCATTTGTGCTTGTTACGTTTGTTGGTTATTGGATTGATAGTCACTATTTAGCGCTGTATTAGCCAGCGCTAACCGCTCACTGTTTTCTCTGACTTTATTTAGTTGACCTAAGTTTGCACCTAGGTATACTCGAATATCAAACATGTTGTAAAAAATATAAAACAAAGCAGCTGTAAGCTGCGCAACTAATTGATCAACTAAGGAAAGCCAGATGCCATTACCCCGTTGTAACTCATACTATAACGCTACCATCAAACAAGAGACACAGTACCCTGCTTTGGAGGGGGAGGTTGATGTTGATGTGGTGATCATTGGTGCTGGATTTACCGGGGTGGCAACAGCCCTGGAGTTGGCAGAGCAAGGGATTAAAGTCGCAGTCGTCGAGGCCAATAAGGTGGGCTGGGGGGCGACCGGACGCAATGGTGGCCAGGTAACCGGCAGTCTTTCTGGCGATAACGCTATGGTAAAACAGCTCCGCAATCGTATCGGCCAAGAAGCGGAAGAGTTTGTCTGGAACCTGCGTTGGCGTGGCCATGAGATCATCAAGAAGCGGGTCGAGAAATATCAGATAGATTGCGATCTCAAGTTTGGTCATCTGCACACAGCCTATAAGCCGGCTCATATGGCCGAGATGCAGGCTACCTATGAAGAGGGGCTCAGAAGGGGCATGGGGGATGAGCTAACTTTGCTGAGTAAGGCCGACATTCCCGACTATCTGGACACGCCGCTGTATCATGGTGGCTTATTGAATCGCCGTAACATGCATCTGCACTCGGTCAACCTCTGCATCGGCGAGGCGAGGGCCGCCGAGGCCAACGGCGCCTTAATTTTCGAAGCCTCACAGGTGCTCGATATTCGTGATGACAAGCGAGTGACGGTCACAACGGATAAAGGCAGAATTACTGCCAACTGCGCGGTACTTGCGGGCAATGCTTATCATAAACTGGCGCGGCGTAAGTTGAGCGGTATGCTGTTTCCCGCATCACTGGGTAATTGCGCCACAGTGAAGCTAGACCCACAATTGGCCAGGCAGCTTAATCCCCATGACATAGCCGTATACGATAGCCGCTTCGTGCTCGACTATTATCGCATGACCGCCGACAACCGACTGATGTTTGGTGGCGGCACCAACTATTCAGGGCGGGATTCAAAAAATGTCGCCGCCGAGTTACGTCCGGCGATAGAACGCACCTTCCCACGCCTCAAAGGGGTCGAGATAGAGTTCGACTGGACCGGCATGGCAGGTATCGTGGTTAATCGCATTCCACAGCTTGGTAAGGTCTCAGAGCATCTGTTTTACTGTCAGGGGTATTCTGGCCACGGCGTGGCGACCTCTCATATCATGGGTGAAATCATGAGTCAGGCGGTACGTGGGCAGCTAGCCGAGTTTGATCTATTTGCGAGCATGAAGCAGATCCGCTTGCCAGTAGGCGATTGGCTGGGTAATCAAGGTATGGCACTCGGGATGCTTTACTACCGCATGATGGAGCATTTCAGATAGTCTGCCGCGGATAGAATCATCACTGTAAACCTCATTAAACAGCGGGTTAAAACTCAATTTATCAACTCTTTGCAGTATTTTGTGAGGTGAATACTGATCGGGAGCGTGATGGCGTGCTACATTTATCAACAAGGCATAATTTAGATCCATTTATCTGCTCAAATAAAGGGGGCCTTATGCTCGGTGAAAACCACTCGCTCGTTAACGACTTTCCAGATTATCAAGACTTGATCCTCAAATTGACTGAATCCGATGAAGGGTTCGCCACAGACAACAAAAAGTACAGCGCACTCGATAAAGAGATCCGAACCTTAGAGTTAAATGATGCGCCTATTGACGATAGCGCCATGAATCAGCTGAAGCATGAAAGGGCTGAGCTGAAAGATGTCCTCTATCAGCGTTTGCTCGCCGCCAGTACCTAAATATTGGCCTGTGGTATAGGCCAGATTTAGTTCAATAGATAAAAACGCACCTTCATCTAGAGTGGAGGCGGCGTTTTTGTTGTTTTCACTGCATTTTAAGCCGCTCTTTAGCGATTAACCCGAGTCTAAAGATTAAGGGAGCTTCTCGCTGAGAAATTCGACCATCAGCTTGACCTTAGGGGAGAGGTGGCGATTTTGCGGATAGAGGGCCCAGACGCCTTCGTTAGGTTCCTGATAGGCGTTGAGCACAGACACCAAACGTCCCACTTTAAGATCCTGACCGACATAGTAGTTTGGCAGCTGCACTAGCCCTAGGCCTTTGAGCGCCGCATCCCTTAATCCATGGCCCGTATTACAGCGCAGGTTGCCCTTTATTTTGACTTGACGCTCTCGTCCCTGCTCGATGAAACGCCAATAGTCATAGTTACCCTGCAGGCAGTTGTGCTGACTGAGTTCTGACAGGCTATGGGGTTCACCGAAGCGCTTAAGATAATCGGGCGATGCACAAACATAGTTGATCCGCTGACTCACACGTCTGGCCATCAGGCTGGAATCGGCGAGTTTGCCGATGCGGATTGCCAGATCTATGCCTGCATCGATTAGCTTGACCTGACGGTTGGTGAGTTCGATATCCACCTCGACACTGGGATAGGCTAATAGGAAATCGTTGACGACGGGTAGAATATATTTTTCGCCATATGCAACCGGGGCTGTCATGCGCAGTAAGCCCTGGGGCAGGCCCTTTAAACTGCTAAGTGCGCGTTCGGCTTCATCCAGACCATCAAGCACCTGACGGCAATGGCGGTAGTAGAGATTACCTTCTTCTGTCATCGAGACCTTACGCGTGGTGCGGTACAGTAACTTAGTATTTAGTCTCTGTTCCAGTGCGCCGATTTGACGACTCACCTGGGCGGTAGAGATCCCCAGTCGCTTCCCTGCCTGGGTGAAGCTTTCGGTTTCGGCGACCGCTACAAATTCGCTGACCCCCTCCCATTCTTGCATAGATGGTCCTTTATTATTACCAGTTGGTAAAAATGATTTGCTTAAAATGCAGATTATCATCTTATGAGAAATAAATAAAATAGAGGCAAGTAATCAAATTCACTGCGATGCAACTGCTGGCACGACAAGCCAATGGCCAGCGACTACATTGAAGTGGGCAGACAGAAACAGTTAATGGAGCAAGCGAGATGACAGACAAATTTATTAAATCTAAGGCAGCAATCGCCTGGGGTCCAGGTCAACCTCTGTCGGTAGAAGAAGTGGATGTCATGTATCCCAAGGCGGGTGAAGTCTTGGTTAAGATAGTGGCGACAGGTGTTTGCCATACCGATGCATTCACGCTGTCGGGTGATGATCCTGAAGGTGTCTTTCCCGCGATCTTGGGCCACGAGGGTGGCGGTATCGTTGAGGCCGTCGGCGAAGGTGTCACCAGTGTCGCTGTGGGGGATCATGTTATTCCTCTCTATACCCCTGAGTGCGGCGAATGTAAGTTCTGTAAGTCGGGCAAAACGAACCTGTGTCAAAAGATCCGTGAGACCCAAGGTAAGGGGTTGATGCCAGATGGCACCACTCGTTTCTATAAAGATGGTCAGCCGATCTTCCACTACATGGGCTGCTCAACCTTCTCCGAATACACAGTACTACCTGAAATTTCACTGGCCAAGGTGAACCCTGAGGCGCCACTGGAAGAGGTCTGCCTGCTGGGGTGTGGCGTGACCACAGGCATGGGTGCGGTGCTCAATACAGCAAAAGTAGAGCCGGGGGCCAGCGTTGCTATCTTCGGCATAGGCGGTATAGGTTTATCTGCCATCATAGGCGCGACCATGGCGGGCGCCACGCGTATCATTGCCATCGACATCAACGAGAGCAAATTTGAACTGGCACGTCAGTTAGGTGCGACCGATTGCATTAATCCGAAGGATTATGACAAGCCGATTCAGGAAGTGATTGTCGAGTTAACCGATGGTGGCGTTGATTACTCATTTGAATGTATCGGTAACGTCGATGTGATGCGCTCAGCCCTTGAGTGTTGTCATAAGGGGTGGGGTGAGTCAGTGATCATAGGTGTTGCAGGTGCAGGCCAAGAGATCTCGACCCGTCCGTTCCAGCTGGTCACCGGGCGTGTTTGGCGTGGCAGTGCCTTTGGCGGTGTCAAAGGGCGTTCAGAGCTGCCAGAGATTGTCGAAAAGTATCTGCGTGGTGAGTTTAAACTGAGCGACTTTATTACCCATACCATGGCACTTGAGGAGATCAACACGGCTTTCGATCTTATGCATGAGGGTAAGAGTATCCGCTCTGTGGTGCACTTTAACCGATAAAGCAGGATGTGGCGCTGTTAGTCGTAGCGCCCTTTAGGGATGAGACAATGACCATAGAAAATATCAGTAGTAACAAAAGCTTTGGTGGTTGGCATAAGCAGTATCAGCATCAGTCGAGTACGCTTAACTGCCCAATGCGCTTTGCCATCTATCTGCCGCCCCAGGCCAGTGAGCAAAAGGTGCCAGTGCTCTACTGGCTCTCAGGGCTCACCTGCACGGATGAGAATTTCATGCAAAAGGCGGGCGCTTTGCGTATCGCCGCCGAGTTAGGTATGGCTATCGTTGCGCCGGATACCAGCCCAAGAGGAATGGAGGTGGCCGATGATCCCGCCTATGACTTAGGTCAGGGGGCAGGCTTTTACCTGAATGCGACCCAGGCGCCTTGGCAGGCGCATTATCAGATGTACGATTATGTGGTTGAGGAGCTGCCAGCTCTTATCGAAGCCCATTTCCCTGTGACGGAGGTGCGTGCCATTGCAGGTCATTCCATGGGCGGTCATGGCGCTTTGACCATAGGCTTGAAGCATCCTGAGCGCTATCGGTCTATCTCTGCCTTTAGTCCTATCGTTAACCCGATGAATTGCCCCTGGGGACACAAAGCTTTTACCCAGTACCTGGGTAAGAATCGTGATGACTGGCAGGCCTATGATGCCTGTGAATTGATGAAAGAAGCCAGTTGCGATCTGCCAATTTTAATTGACCAAGGCAGCAGCGATAATTTTCTCGAGGAGCAGTTAACACCTCAGGCATTGATTGCCGTGGCCGAGGAGAAAGCTTATCCGCTGATCCTGCGTATGCAGGAGGGCTATGATCATAGCTACTACTTTATCGCCAGCTTTATCGAAGACCACCTGAGGTTTCATGCGTGTAATCTTTCGTAATTAGAGGTTTTGATGAAGCGCAAAAAAGCCGAACAAATGTTCGGCTTTTTTTAGGTTTTAAAATAATGGTTTCGCACTGTTTAGAGCTCGACTTTATCCATCTCTAGTTGCTGCAGGGCAATTACCGCCTGAGTGCGGTTTCTGACCCCAAGTTTGCGAAAGATTGCAGTAGCATGGGCCTTAATTGTGGCTTCTGACACACCAAGATCGTAGGCGATCTGCTTGTTCAGCAGGCCCTCGGCAAACATCTGTAGCACCTTGTATTGCTGAGGCGTGAGATCGGCAAGCTTGGCTGCCATCTGATCGGTGGCATCTTCGTTAATTTCTTGCAGCTCTATATTTTGCGGTAACCAGATATCACCGTACAAGACTGAGGTGAGGGCCTCGGCCAAGGTTTCCATAGAGGCGGACTTTGGTATAAAACCAGCGCTACCGTAATGCACGGCGCGGCTGATGGTCATGGCATCTTCATGGGCGGAGATCACCACCACAGGAAGTTCCGGAAAGTGGGTCCTGAGATGGATCAAGGTCGAGTAGCCATGGGAACCTGGCATCTGTAGATCCAACAAGACTAGGTCGTAGGCTGCATCTCCCTGTTCTAATAGAGATTGCAGCGCATCGGCGCTGTCGGCTTCAAACCACTGGGTATCGGTAAATGCGCCGCTCAGAGCCTGTCGCAACGCATTTCTAAATAACGGGTGATCATCGGCGATGATGATGTGCAAATTTTCTAGCTTCATTGCTTTTTGATTATCTTTGTTGCACTTGAAGGTAAACTCAATGTACCAGATAACTGACTCAGTATTCTATTGCTTTTGTGTCAAGGGCAGCGGATTTTTTTATTTTACAAATGATTATTAGACTTAAGTCTAATGGAAAGCTGTCGGCATCGGCCCAGATGTTTGTGCTTATTTAAGTGTTTGGATAGGAGACGTAAGGCGAGTGAACACTCGCCTTAAGGAGAGATTAGTTTTTTGTCCAGATCTGAGTGGGTTTACGATCTTCATCTATCGCCACAAAGGTAAATACACCGCGAATAGCATGCTCACGATGATCGTGATACATATCTTCTACAAAAATATTCACCTCAACCTTGAGTGAGGTGTTACCTACATGGATCACCTTGGCGATGATCTCTGCTAGAGTGCCGGCCGGAATCGATTTATTGAAATCAATACGGTCGGAGCTGACAGTGACCAAGGTTTTACGGCAAAAGCGTGTGGCAGCGATAAAGGCAGTTTCATCCATCCATGCCAGGGCTTCGCCACCAAAGAGGGTATTGTGGTGATTGGTGATCGAGGGAAAAATCGCTTTTATCACCCGCGCTTCTGACTGTTCGATGCGCGCAAGAATTTCTTCACTAAAGTGAGTGTCTGTGTGGGTTAGGGGCATACGGCAACCTTAAGGTTATGCATAAAAAAACTGGCGGATTATACTTTCAATCCCAGTTAAATGACAGCGCTGTATCTTGTGGTGCAAACTTTGTTTTGCTCAAATAAAAAAGGCTTCCTAGCGGAAGCCTTTTACCCAGCGCGCTGTCGTTAGCCAAGCTTGGCCATACGCGCTTGAGATGCTTTAGCGAGATCTCGCAGTAAGCGCTCAGAATCATCCCAGTTCAGGCAGGCGTCAGTGATGCTCTTGCCGTAAACCAGTGGTTCACCCGCCACCACCTTTTGATTGCCTTCTTCGATAAAACTTTCGGCCATGATGCCTGCAATAGCAGTGGAGCCCTGCTCAAGCTGCGCCATAATCGATTTGGCGACTTCTAGCTGGCGTTTGTGTTCCTTCTGGCTATTGCCATGGCTGAAGTCAACTACCATGCGATGAGACAATCCAACATCCTTCAGCTTTTGAGCGGCAGCCTGAATATCGGCTTCATGATAGTTAGGCTGTTTGCCCCCACGCAGTATGATGTGGCCATAGGGGTTGCCGCTGGTGCGGTAAACGGCCATGGCGCCATCTTTATCTGGCGAGTAAAAGATATGTGGTTCCTTAGCGGCGCGTACAGCATCGATGGCGATATTGATATTGCCATCTGTACCATTTTTAAAGCCAACCGGACAAGAGAGCGCTGAGGCCATCTCGCGGTGGATCTGACTTTCGGTAGTGCGAGCACCAACCGCGCCCCAGGTAATGAGATCGGCAATATATTGTCCGTTGACCATATCGAGAAACTCGGTCGCGATTGGCAGTTTTAGCTCGGTGATCTCTTGTAGCAGATGACGAGCTAGCCTTAGTCCTTTGTTCGCATTAAAGCTACCATCGAGATCAGGGTCTGATATCAATCCCTTCCAGCCCACTGTTGTACGTGGTTTCTCGAAATAGACGCGCATCAGGATGCACAGTGATTCTTTTAGTTCTCTGTGTAACACGGCAAGACGCTTGGCGTATTCGATAGCGGCCTGAGTGTCATGAATCGAGCAGGGGCCGATGATCACCAGAAGTCGTTTGTCTTCTCCGGTTAATATGGCTTCAACTTCACGTCTTTGTTGAACCAGGTAATCGGCAGCGTCTTGAGTAAGCGGGTATTCAGATGCGAGTTTAGCAGGTGAAATGGCCTTACATAGTAATGTGGTGCGTAGTTCGTCTGTTTTAATGGTCATTCAATATACCGAGCGTTTGTCTTGGCTTTCGCCTGATTGCCTCGGATTATAACCAATAGTTGCTAGCTGCACAGGGGTAAACAGATGAAAATTTCCGGTATTTCTTTACATCTGTGCAGTTAGCTTGCGATTTACAAGGATTCTAAGACTTATATAGATGACGTTTTAGAACATATGACGCTCGAGTCCTGTCATATCCAGAATCTTGGTGGCGATCTCTTCAACCGAGTGGTTAGTGGTATTGACGAAGGGAATACGCTCGCGCTTGTACATCATTTCAACCTCTTTTACCTCGATGCGACACTGTCTCAACGAAGAGTAGCGGCTGTTTTCCATGCGGCTTTGGCGGATCTCATGTAGTCGAACGGGATCGATAGTCAGGCCGAACAACTTGTGTTTATTCTTTTTCAACACCTCGGGCAGTTTGAGGTTATCCATGTCGTCTTCAATAAAAGGATAGTTGGCAGCCTTGATGCCAAACTGCATCGACAGATAGAGGCTGCTGGGGGTTTTGCCGCAACGGGATACGCCCAGCAATACTATGTCTGCCTTGTCGATATGTTTCAGGGTCTGACCATCATCGTTTTCCATGGCGTAATTGATAGCGTCGATTCGCGCCTCATAACTATGATTTGCCTTACCATGGGTTCTGTTCGTCACCGGAACGGCCTTGACGCCCAATTGATCTTCCAGTGGCGCCACGAAGGTGTTCAAAAAGTCATAATCTATACACTCGCTGCTATAGATGATGTCTCTAATCTCAGCTTTAACGATAGAATGGAACACAAGTGGTCGTTCGCCTGTTGTAATAAAACAATCATTTATTTGTGCTTTTACCGCTTCGGCTCTCTGAGTGGTCTCAACGAATGGAATAGTAAGTGCTTCAAACACAACTGGAAATTGAGACAATACTGCATGGCCAAAAACCTCGGCTGTGATCGCCGTCCCATCTGAGATATAAAAGACTTTACGTGACATTTTGACCTCTTGTAGTAATAAAATTACAAATAAAATTATAGATTTACGCGTCTTGCTGTGGAGTGTAAAATGCCGCTGCCCTCGTGTGAAGGGGCCACACTGAAATAAACTTGCGGAGATAGAACTGTGCAGCAATATGTACTCTGGTATCAAGAATTAGGCATGGGTGACGTCAACAAGGTAGGCGGTAAGAATGCCTCTCTTGGGGAGATGATCAGCAATCTAGCTAATGCAGGTGTTCAAGTGCCTGGTGGCTTTGCGACCACATCTTTTGCGTTCAATGAATTTCTTGAACAAAGCGGACTTAACCAGAAGATATACGAGACGCTAGAAGCTCTAGACGTCGATGACGTGAATGCACTCGCTACCGCAGGTGCACAGATCCGACAGTGGGTTATCGATACCCCATTCCATAGCGAATTTGAGCAGGTTGTACGTGAGTCGTACGACAAGCTTGCCTCAGAAACTAGCGATGCATCTTTCGCTGTTCGCTCTTCAGCGACTGCCGAAGATATGCCCGATGCATCATTTGCCGGTCAGCAAGAAACTTTCCTAAACGTGAAAGGCTTCGAAGCTGTGCTGGTTGCCATCAAGCATGTATTTGCTTCACTGTTTAACGACCGAGCTATCTCATACCGTGTGCACCAAGGTTACGACCACAAAGGTGTTGCCCTTTCTGCTGGCGTACAGCGTATGGTTCGCTCTGACACCGCGGCTTCAGGGGTGATGTTCACCATGGATACTGAGTCCGGTAATAACGATGTGGTCTTCGTGACCTCTTCATTTGGTCTGGGTGAGATGGTTGTACAAGGTGCCGTAAACCCTGATGAGTTCTATGTTCACAAGCCAAGCTTAACTGCAGGTCACATGTCTGTAGTTCGTCGTAACATTGGTAGCAAGTTGATTCAGATGGTTTACTCTGATGACCTGAGCCATGGTAAGCAGGTGAAGATTGAAGATGTGCCTGCCGACATGCGTCGTCAATTCTCAATTAGCGACGAAGAAGTGATGGAGCTGGCTAAGCAAGCCATGATCATCGAGAAACACTATGGTCGTCCAATGGACATCGAGTGGGCAAAAGATGGTAACGATGGCAAGCTTTACATAGTACAGGCGCGTCCTGAAACTGTACGTTCACGTGAAGACGTGCAGCTGATTGAACGTTTCCACCTGAAGACCAAGAGTGAAGTGATTGGTGAAGGCCGCGCGATTGGCCACAAGATTGGTAACGGTACCGCTAAGGTTCTGGCTTCTATCGAAGATATGGATCAGATCCAAGAAGGCGACGTTCTGGTTACTGACATGACTGACCCAGATTGGGAGCCAATCATGAAGCGTGCTAGCGCTATCGTCACAAACCGTGGTGGCCGTACTTGTCACGCTGCGATTATCGCCCGTGAATTAGGTGTACCAGCGGTAGTGGGTTGTGGTGATATCACTGATAAGATCAAGCATGGCCAGCCGGTTACTGTTTCTTGCGCCGAAGGTGATACAGGTTACATCTTCGAAGGCATTCAAGAGTACGATGTCGTGTCGTCTCGCGTAGATGCTATGCCTGAACTACCAATGAAGATCATGATGAACGTGGGTAACCCTGACCGCGCCTTTGACTTTGCCCGTCTACCTAACGAAGGTGTGGGTCTGGCCCGTCTTGAGTTCATCATCAACCGTATGATCGGTATTCACCCTAAGGCACTGCTTGAGTTCAACGACCAAAGCGCCGAGCTGCAGCAAGAGATCCATGAGATGATTGCTGGCTACGAGTCTCCTGTTGAATACTATATCGCGCGTCTGGTTGAAGGTATTGCGACTATCGCATCGGCTTTCCATCCGAAGAAAGTGATTGTACGTATGTCAGACTTTAAGTCTAACGAGTACGCTAACTTAGTAGGTGGTGACCGTTACGAGCCAGAGGAAGAGAACCCAATGCTGGGCTTCCGTGGTGCGAGCCGTTATATCTCTGAATCGTTCCGTGACTGCTTCGCCCTAGAGTGTGAAGCCATCAAGCGTGTTCGTAACGAGATGGGCCTGAAGAATGTGGAGATCATGATCCCATTCGTTCGTACGCTGGAAGAAGGTCGTCAGGTTATCGAGTTGCTGAAAGAGCAAGGCCTTGAGCGTGGTAAAGATGGTCTGCGCGTCATCATGATGTGTGAGCTGCCTTCTAACGCGCTACTAGCCGACCAGTTCCTCGAGATTTTCGATGGTTTCTCTATCGGTTCAAATGACTTGACTCAGCTGACGCTAGGTCTTGACCGTGACTCAGGGATCATCAGCCACCTGTTCGATGAGCGTAACGAAGCCGTTAAGGCCCTCTTGGCGATGGCTATTAAAGCCGCTAAAGCCAAAGGCGCGTACGTGGGCATCTGTGGTCAAGGTCCTTCAGACCATGCTGATTTTGCAGCTTGGTTGGTGGAGCAGGGTATCGACACAGTATCGCTAAACCCTGATACGGTTATCGATACCTGGTTATACCTAGGTGAAGCACACGCTTAATTATTCTTTAAATAGAGTAATCTAATTGACGAAAGCCGCTTTTTAGCGGCTTTTTTTTGTTTATAATGGCAACATTATTTTAATAATTACCTTAATAAAGAAGTCATCATGCTCCCAAAGTTATCCCATCAGCAGACCCTTGAGCCTGTTTATCTGGCGTTTCTTGATGCTCTTGCCAAGAGTCATTATTGCGGCGATATCGATAAGCGCTACAGTGCCCGTTTAGCCCAGGCGACGGATAACTCTGTATACCAGTTTCTGCCCCAGGCGGTGCTATATCCTAAGAGTCAGGCCGATGTCAGCTTGATAATGAGCCTGGCGGCTAAGCCTGAATTTAATAAGGTAGTGTTCAGTGCCCGAGGTGGCGGAACTGGTACCAACGGTCAGGCCTTGACTCACGGTTTGATTTTGGACTTATCACGTTATTTTACTCAGGTGCTTGAGATAAATGAGCAAGAGCGTTGGGTGCGGGTGCAAGCTGGTGTGGTCAAAGACGCACTAAATGATGCTTTGCGACCTCATGGCTTTTTCTTTAGCCCGGATCTGTCGACCTCTAACCGCGCGACCATGGGCGGCATGATCAATACCGATGCCTCGGGCGCCGGTTCACTTGTGTATGGCAAGACTTCTGATCATGTGCTTGAGCTCACCAGCGTGCTGCATGATGGTAGTGTGCTGGAAACTAAGCCGCTGGATCTGCAAGCGCTCGAAACGCTCGATGCACTCGAATCTCCTAGTTTGGGCGAGACGCTGCAGCGGGATATCGCCCGTATGACCCGTGAGCATAGAGACGAGGTGGAGAGGCGTTTTCCCAAGCTTAACCGTTTCTTGACCGGTTATGACCTGAAAAATGTCTGGAACGCCTCACAAGATGAGTTCAACCTGTCACGCATTCTAACGGGTTCCGAAGGCACGCTAGCGGTGATCACTGAGGCGAAACTTGATATCACGCCACTGCCCAAGACTCGCATGATGGTAAACATCAAGTATGACTCTTTTCAATCGGCGCTGCGTCATGCCCCCGATCTGGTGAAGGCCGAGGCCACTGTAGTAGAAACCGTGGACTCTAAGGTACTTAATCTTGCCAAACAGGACATCATCTGGCATTCGGTTGCATCACTTATTGAGGAGGTGCCTGGCGCCTCTATTGATGGCCTGAATATGGTGGAGTTTGCCGGCGAGCAAGAGGAAGTTGAAGAGAAGGTTAAGCAGTTACAAGCCATGCTCGACAGTCAGCTTGAAGCAAAGCAGGCGGGTTTACTGGGATATCAGGTAACTGCCGATAGGGCGAGTATTAACACCATCTACGCCATGCGTAAGAAGGCCGTGGGATTGCTTGGCGCCACCAAAGGGAGTCGCAAGCCGATCGCTTTTGCCGAAGACACAGCTGTGCCACCAGAGAAGCTTGCCGATTTTATCATGGAATTCAGAGCGCTACTGGACAGTCACCAGTTGCAATATGGCATGTTTGGCCACGTGGATGCGGGCGTGCTACACGTGCGTCCGGCGCTGGATATGTGCGATCCCCAAGATGAACGACTGCTCAAGACGGTATCGGATCAGGTGGCAGCATTGACCCTTAAATATGGCGGCCTGATGTGGGGCGAGCATGGCAAAGGGGTGCGCGGAGAGTATGGCCCAGCGGTCTTTGGCGAGACGCTATTTGGCTTGCTGGAGGAAGTAAAAGGGTATTTCGACCCTCACAATAAGCTGAACCCTGGCAAGCTGGTAGCGCCTAAGGGCACAGGACCATTACTCTATAATGTGGACAGCACTAAGCGCGGCGCCTTTGACCGTCAAATTCCGGTCCAAACCCGTGAAGCTTTCCCCGATGTGATGAACTGTAACGGTAATGGTCTCTGTTTTAATTACAGCGTCTATTCGCCTATGTGTCCCTCGTTTAAAGTGACCGGGGACAGGGTGCAATCGCCCAAGGGCCGTGCGGGTCTAATGCGTGAATGGCTGCGTTTATTGGAAGCCGAAGGCGTTGATGTCGAGGCCTTAGCAAAAGCCAAGCCTCTTGGCTGGCTGCAGCGCACGCAGAACACTCTAAAGAAAGAGCGTGAGTATGATTACTCTCATGAGGTAATGGAGTCGTTGAAGGGATGCTTGGCCTGTAAGGCATGCACCTCGCAATGTCCCGTAAAGGTGGATGTGCCTAAGTTCAGGGCGCAGTTCTTTAACATCTACTACCAGCGTTATTTGCGCCCAGTGAAAGATTATCTGGTGGCGGGGATTGAAGAGAGTCTGCCATTGATGGCTAAGGTGCCTCAAATTACTAACTTTGCCTCACAAAACAAGCTGAGTCAGTGGGTCATTAAGCAATCTATCGGCTATGTCGATGCACCAGCTCTCTCGGTACCAACACTCAAGCAGCGTTTGGAGAATCATGCTTGCCGCGGCTACGATCTGAATGCATTGCAGCAGATCCCGGCCGCTGAGCGTGAGCAATATGTGCTGGTGGTACAAGATCCTTTCAATAGCTTCTACGAGGCCGACACGGTTTACCACTTTATCAAGCTGATCGAAAAGCTGGGTTATAAGCCAGTGCTACTTCCCTTTAAGCCCAACGGTAAACCAATCCATATTAAGGGATTCTTAGATAAGTTTGCCAAGACGGCTCAGTCAAGTGCCGACTTCCTTAATCAGGTGCATGCCCTAGGCATGCCAATGGTGGGCGTGGACCCGGCGATGGTGCTCTGCTATCGTGATGAATATAAAGAGATCTTGGCAGAAAATCGCGGCGACTTTAATGTGCTGCTGGCCAATGAGTGGTTACTTCAGGTGATGAATACCCGTGAACCTGCGGCGAGTAGTGGCAAGCGTTTTACTTGGTTTAGTCACTGCACAGAGTCGACGGCTAAGCCTAATACCGCCAAAGAGTGGCAGGCGATCTTCGAAGGATTTGGTGCCGAGTTAAAGACCCTCAGTCTTGGCTGCTGCGGTATGGCGGGCACCTATGGCCATGAGAATGATAACCTTAAACGCTCTAAGGCTCTCTATCAAATGTCTTGGGATGAAGCCATTAAGTCACTGCCACAGGAAGAGATACTGATCTCAGGTTATTCATGTCGCAGCCAGGTCAAACGCTTCGGAGGCTTTAAGCCTAAACATCCGGTACAGGCCCTGTTAAGTCTTATCGACAATAACTGAGGCAGATATTGTGACTGAGCTTGAGCCAGTAGCGCAATTAAAGCAGATCACACAGGGGGCGCCCCTGTGTGATGAAACGCCACTATTTCATATCGATGGACAAGGGCGCTGGTTTTATCGTCAAGAGCCCCTGCCGGATAAGTTTTGCCGTCTATTTGCCACCATCTTGCGTCGCCAAGGTGAGGATTATCTTCTGGTTACCCCGGCAGAGAAAGTGCTGGTGGATGTTGCTGATTATCCTTTTGTTATCAATGATTATGAATCTAATGATGACGGTAGTTTCAGCTTGATGACTTCCATAGGTAGCAAGTTGTCTATCACGGGTTATCAGGCCTTTGTGGTGGGCGAGGAGACAATATCTGTCGGCTTAGCGAGCGGATTATCGGCTAAACTTGGAAGAGCTTGTTATTACCGTTTTATCGCACAATACCTGCTGCATGAAGATGAAGACTTGGGATAACAGCTAAGCCTTTCTTAGATAAGGCAAATGGTTTTTCGTTACGAATTACCCATCTTCTAGCCCTAGTTTCTTTAGAACCAGATGTTAGTATTAATGTATGCCCGCTGTTTCTGGAGGTGCTGATTGAAACATTATGAAAGCTTGGGATACTTGGTATCTCATCTGAATATCGAACTTCAAAAGGCCTTGGATGAGAGGCTAAAGCGCTATGAACTGGACATTAAACTCTGGCCCGTACTGTTTGCCCTATGGCAAGAGGAGGGGATCACCCAGACAGAACTTTCTAAGCGCTGTGATGTTGCGAATTACACTATGACTCGCCTATTGGATCAGCTTCAGGTGCAGGGGTATATTACGCGTCACCAGGAAGCGGATAATCGTCGCGCCTTTAAGATTTTTCTAACCGATAGCGCTAAGGCGCTTGAACAGGATCTGATCTGCGAGGCGGAGCGCGTTAATGAGCAGTTCCTTGGTAATCTATCCGAATTCGAATCGCAGCAGTTTATCTATCTACTCAATAAGATTAATGGCTTGTCTTAAACAGGCTGAATGTAAATCTGATTTTATGTCATCAAGATGAATATCCCTAAAGCTCAGTTAACTGCAACGCTTGAGCTTGGCACTTGTGTGGCTTGTTTAAATCCCTTAGCTAGGCCCTAGAGCTCATCAGTGCATGAGTCGCTGGCTGAGCTTGCTCGTCCTTGGATGTGAGGCTACGACATTGACTGCTCTACGGACAGAGAGCGGCCCAAATTATCAGAATCTCACCGTCACAGAGGTCATTGTCTATTGCTATGTCTGCGGGTGATAAATTCGTTTTGTGTTGTTCAGTCGACTGAGCTTGGTGTGTTAAATAAATAGGAAGGGGCTAGACCACCAACAGCATTCCCAGGGCTGAAATCGCCGTGAGTATGATGACAGATTGTAACATTAGTCGGCTCTGCATCAGGTTTTCTTTGCCCTGTTTGATACTGGCAATCAAGCGGTTGTGCTTGTAGATGCGGCAGATCATCTGGTCACTGTTGGGATCGATAAATAGTTGAAACTTACAAGGTTTACCATCATGAAGCTTAACTTGATGTTCGCTCTTTGGACCGAAGTTTAGCTTGCGAGAGACCCGCTTACCATTAACAAATACCTGCTCTAGGCCTATCCAATTACTGGCCTGTAACTCCACCAAATCCTGATTAAAGTTGTACTTGAAACTAATCATAATGCAATCCTAGCGAAGATGATGAGCCTCTAAGTCAAGCAGAGGAATATGACAATTTCCAGTACGCTTTTGTGAAAAATCTGTGTCTGAAAATTATCCCTTTGGCGGTAAAAGGAAAATTATTTTTCAGGAGTTTCATTCGGTAAATTGGATGAAATATTTGGTATCCAAATGGAGCATAAAAGTTTGAAGACAAAAAAAACCACCGAATATCGGTGGTTTTTAGGTGTTAGCGCTAATGGGAAAACTAGGCTCTTAGATCACTTCTTGCCATTGATGATGGCGCGTGCCAGTTCATCGGCAACGTCTGCTGTCGTGCGGTTTTTCGCATCAGAAAGTTCGAAGATCTTTAGTAGCGTGTTGTAGATCTCTTCAACCTTAGCGGTGGATTTCTGCGGGTCATAATCTTTTTCGAACGAAACGTTGATGATACCGCCAGCGTTGATCACGTAATCTGGGGCATACAGGATACCCAGTTCTTTGAGCTTCTCACCATGGCGCAGTTCAGCAAGCTGGTTGTTGGCACAACCTGCCACAATCTTGGCTTTCAGTAGTGGGATCGTAGTGTCGTTGATGGTGGCGCCCAAGGCACATGGCGCATAAATATCAACGTCTTGGTGATAGATATCTTGAGGAGCAACAACAGTCGCACCAAACTCGGAAGCCACTTTGTCCAGTGATGACTGGTGAATATCAGTCACGATCAACTCGGCACCTTCTTCATGCAGGTGACGGCATAGGTAGTAACCTACGTGACCAACGCCCTGAATGGCGATTTTAAGGCCTTTAAGGCTATCCAAGCCACGCTGGTGCTTAACGGCGGCTTTAATGCCCAGATAAGTACCCAGTGCAGTATATGGTGATGGATCGCCGCTTTGGCCTTCTAGACCTGCCATATAAGGGGTTTCTTGGTGAGCGATCATGATGTCGCTGGTGGATACTCCCACATCCTCGGCTGAATAGTATTTGCCGCCCAAGGTATGAATACAACGGCCGAAGGCACGGAATAGGGCTTCACGGTTTTCTACTTTAGGGTCGGCAATGATCACTGATTTACCGCCACCCATAGATAGACCTGCAAGGGCGTTCTTGTAGGTCATGCCGCGAGACAGACGCAATACATCGGTCAACGCCTCGTCGTCAGACTCATAGTTCCACATTCTGCAACCACCTACAGCTGGGCCCAGGTTGGTGTTGTGAATGGCTATGATTGCACGTAAACCACTTTCCTTATCATGACAAAATACGACCTGTTCGTGGTCATCAAATGAGATATGATTAAATACTGCCACTTTATGAGTTCTCCGCTTGGGAATTAAAACGCCGAACGCCAAATTGGCTCTCTCGACGGCTTGTTATATTTATTGCAGAACGATAGCATTTAGCGATACTCTCAACAAAGCAAAGATTGGTATTTATTGTGATCGGTGTGGCAATTTTGCTTTCCACTTTACGTTAACGTAAAGTTGTCTGTGGGTTTTCCCCAGAAATGCAGCTTGCCAAGCTTAATTCGCCCTTCACAACATAACTATAACAATAGGAAGCAGTATGACGGAACAAGCAGTCGAGAACAGCAAACCGCTCACCTCAGAAGAGCAAGAAGCAATGACACAACAATGGGTTAAAGAGCATTTTCAGAAGGCTAACCGCTTTCTGGCGGAGAAAGGGGTTATCCCGAGTAAAGTGATTGCCGAAGAGAGCCGTTACCTTGCGCCATTTCTTGCCGTGTGGAAAATGGAGTCAAAGCAGCCAAAACCACAGACCTTCTGGGTCATGTCTGGAGACCTGCCTTCAGACTATGTGGACGTTAAGGTTGCCGCCACGGCTCGCGATGCGATCCGTCATTTCTCTATGATGTGGCAGCTTAAAGCGGAAAATCTGGTTAAATCAGGTGCCGTAAAAGATAAGACTCAGGCTCAGTTTGCTCAGCTACTCGTGTCGCGTGCCGAGAGCTTGTATCAGATCCACAACGACGAAAAATTGTGGAAAGAAGGCTAAGCGTTTTAAACAGCTACAGCTTTTAACAAGCGCCTTTATAGCAATAAAAAAGGTTCATCGCGGATAAGCGG
>NZ_JSFF01000036.1:0-28419 GCF_000773485.1 Shewanella sp. ECSMB14101
TTTTTAGTCCCCGCTTATCCGCGATGAACCATAAAAAAGCCCCAGACACATTCATGTCCGGGGCTAGTAACTTAAGTTGCACCCTTATGGTGCAAACCCAAATTAAGCGTCTTTTGAGGCGCGGCTAGCACGCTTACGATCGTTTTCGGTCAGGTGACGCTTACGCACACGAATGCTTAGCGGGGTCACTTCTACCAATTCGTCGTCATCGATAAACTCAAGCGCCTGCTCAAGGGTCATCTGAATATGCGGTGTCAGTACCTGTGCTTCGTCGGTACCAGAGGCGCGCATGTTAGTCAGCTGCTTACCTTTCAGACAGTTCACTGTCAGATCGTTAGCACGAGAGTGGATACCCACTACCTGGCCTTCATAAACCTCGGCAGCGTGACCAATCATCAGACGACCACGGTCTTGCAGACCGAACAGAGCAAAGGTTAGTGCCTTACCAGTAGCGTTAGAGATCAACACACCGTTTTGACGCTGACCAATATCGCCGCCCTTCACTGGACCGTAATGGTCAAATGAGTGGTAGATAAGACCCGTACCCGAAGTGGCTGTCATGAACTCGGTTTGGAAACCGATTAGACCACGGCTAGGAATGATGAAGTCGATACGTACACGACCCTTACCGTCTGGCTGCATGTCACGCATGTCGGCCTTACGAGTACCTAGCTTCTCGATCACCGCACCTTGGTGTTCTTCTTCAACATCCACGGTCAGAGTTTCAAATGGCTCGCACTTCTCGCCGTCGATATCTTTGATGATCACTTCTGGACGAGAAACCGCTAGCTCGTAGCCTTCACGACGCATGTTTTCGATCAGGATAGACAGGTGAAGCTCACCACGGCCCGATACGCGGAAACGGTCTGGGCTGTCAGTTTCTTCGACGCGCAGTGCCACGTTGTGTATCAGCTCCTGCTGCAGACGCTCAAGAATGTTACGTGATGTCACGTACTTACCTTCTTTACCTGCAAATGGAGAGGTGTTGACCTGGAAAGTCATGGTCAGTGTTGGCTCGTCCACAGAAAGAGGCGGCAAGGCTTCAGCGCTGCCTACGGCACATACTGTGTCAGAGATCTTCAGTTCACCCAGACCAGTAATTGCTACGATGTCGCCAGCATTAGCTTCAGTCACTTCGTGACGATCCAGACCCATGTAACCCAGAACCTGGCCAATCTTACCGTTACGAGTCTTACCATCGGCACACACAACAGTAACCTGTTGGTTTACCTTGACGCTACCACGCTTGATACGGCCAACGCCGATAACGCCTACATATGAGTTGTAGTCCAGCTGAGAGATCTGCATCTGGAAAGCACCTTCGGCATCAGCATCCGGTGAAGAAACCTTCTCAACGATGGTTTCGAACAGCGGTGTCATGTCGGTACCTGTGTCTTCAGGATCCAGAGTCGCGAAGCCGTTGAGTGCAGAGGCGTAAACGATCGGGAAGTCCAGCTGCTCGTCGGTTGCACCTAAGTTGTCGAACAGATCGAATACCTGGTCGATAACCCAATCAGGACGCGCGCCTGGACGGTCGATCTTGTTGATCACTACGATAGGCTTAAGGCCCTGTGCGAAAGCTTTCTTGGTCACGAAACGTGTCTGTGGCATTGGACCATCGACCGCATCAACTAGCAGTAACACACAGTCAACCATAGAAAGTACACGTTCAACCTCACCACCGAAGTCGGCGTGACCAGGGGTATCAACGATATTAATACGATAATCGTTCCACTTGATGGCAGTATTTTTCGCCAGAATCGTGATTCCACGCTCCTTCTCAAGATCGTTGGAATCCATCACCCGCTCAGCGGCCTCTCCTCGAGTCTCAAGGGTTCCAGACTGTGCCAGCAACTTATCAACCAGGGTCGTTTTGCCATGGTCAACGTGTGCAATAATGGCGATGTTACGTAAATTCTCTAACACGGATAAACCTCTTACCATCAAAAAAATAGGGTATTGATAACAGCTCTAATAATAGCTGTTGCAATAAAAAACGTGCCATTCTACTCTAGCAGAGGGCTCTCGCACAGGATTATTTTTTAGTCAGCATGAATAGTCAGGTTTATCTTGGTGCGCACCATCTTGGTGACCGCACCAGCAGGGTGCAAGCAACGCACCTTAATGGTGCAAACGTGCGGTTCCCGTCACAGACCATCTTTATTGTTCCTATAAAAATCAATACCTTAAACTTTTGGCATGAGTCTAGCTTTACTCATGCCATAACCGCGTTGGTCGCAACGTTGAATGATATAAGAAGGGCATCCCCTCTACTCTACTCGGAGACTTTAGAATGTCAGTTGAATCAGTTTTACAACAACTAGAAGAACTTGAAGTTAAGTTTGTTGATTTGCGTTTTACCGATACTAAAGGTAAAGAGCAGCACGTTTCTATTCCTGCTCACCAAGTTGATGCCGATTTCTTTGAAGACGGTAAAATGTTCGATGGTTCATCTATTGCTGGCTGGAAAGGCATTAACGAATCAGACATGGTACTGATGCCAGACCCAACGACCTTCGTACTTGACCCGTTCACCGAAGAAACCACAGCGCTGATCCGTTGTGACATTCTTGAGCCAGGCACTATGACTGGTTATGACCGTGACCCACGCTCTATCGCTAAGAAAGCCGAAGAGTACCTAGTCTCTACTGGTATCGCGGATACCGTATTGATTGGTCCTGAGCCAGAGTTCTTCCTGTTCGACGACGTTAAATTCGGCACAGATATGTCTGGCTGTTTCGTTAAACTAGACGCTAAAGAAGCGGCTTGGAACTCAGGTACTCACTACGACGACGGTAACACTGGTCACCGCCCATTCGTTAAAGGTGGTTACTTCCCAGTAGCACCGGTTGACTCTTCACAAGATCTTCGTAGCGCCATGTGTCTGGTACTGGAAGAGATGGGTCAAGTAGTTGAAGCGCATCACCACGAAGTGGCGACTGCCGGTCAGAACGAGATCGCAACTCGCTTCAACACGCTGACTGAAAAAGCCGATGAAATCCAGATCCTTAAGTATGTGGTTCACAACATGGCCCACGCTTACGGCAAAACAGCAACCTTCATGCCTAAGCCAATCGTTGGCGACAACGGTAGCGGTATGCACGTTCACCAATCTCTGGCAAAAGACGGTGTTAACCTCTTCTCTGGCGACAAGTATGCCGGTCTGAGCGAGACAGCACTGTACTACATCGGCGGTATCATCAAGCACGCTCGCGCGCTGAACGCCTTTACGAACCCAAGCACCAACTCGTACAAGCGTCTAGTACCTCACTTCGAAGCGCCTGTAATGCTGGCCTACTCAGCACGTAACCGCTCTGCGTCTATCCGTATCCCAGTAGTACCAAGCCCTAAGGCTCGTCGTATCGAGACTCGCTTCCCAGATCCAACCGCTAACCCATACCTAGCGTTTGCGGCACTGCTAATGGCTGGTCTTGACGGTATCCAGAACAAGATCCACCCGGGTGAAGCTATGGACAAGGATCTGTACGACCTACCAGCTGAAGAAGCGGCAGAGATCCCACAGGTTGCGACCTCTCTTGAGAACGCACTGGAGAACCTGGATGCAGACCGTGAGTTCTTGACTCGTGGCGGCGTATTCAGCAATGACTTCATCGATTCTTACATTGCACTGAAGACTGCTGAAGCCGAGAAAGTATCTCGCACGACTCACCCAGCTGAGTTCGAGCTGTACTACAGCCTGTAATCCTTTCCTGTAAGCTAGGATTATCGCTTGAAGAAGCCGCCGCTTAAGGCGGCTTTTTTATGCCTATTTACCAAGAGATGCTATCGGCTTAACCACCTGACAAGCACCACAAAATTGATTTATCTTTATGACTAAACTGCTATCATGATCACGCCCAACAATTACCTTAGAATCCATTATGTCTAGCCGTGATCCCTTCCAGTCTTTTACCTGGCACAGTGATATTTTCAGTTGTCAAAGCAATGATATCAGCACCTTTTATGCCCGCCTGTCTGAGCAGACCAGCCGACTGGGTCTACAGGCGCGTAAGCTGGGCGATGCCGGGCCACACCCACTGGAACTGTATCAATCACCAGCGCAGAAAGCCGATCAGCCTTCTATCCTGATCAGCGCAGGCTTTCACGGTGAAGAGGCTGCCGGCCCTTGGGGTCTGCTCTACTTTCTCAACGAGCTGGAACCCGAACTCTTTAGTCAGCTCAACCTCAGCCTACTGCCTCTGGTAAACCCCACAGGTTTCAAGCGAGGACACAGATTTAATAAGCAGGGGCAAAATCCTAATCGTGGGTTCGTGCTGGAAAATGGTCGTGGCCGTAGCAACCAAGATACCTCAAGCGAGGGTGAGATCTTACTGGCGCACTCACAGTTGCTGGCCGCCGCCAGTAAAGATGGCATACTGACCTGCCATGAAGATGTGCTACTGAATGACACCTACATCTACTCTTTCGAGGCCAATCAGCAACCCGGCCAATTCAGCCGTGAACTGCGCGACGCCCTAGGACACTATTTCCCTATCGCCCAGGACGGGCTGATCGATGATTGCCCGGTAAAAGATGGCATCATCTTCAACCATTTCGACCTCTCCTTCGAAGCCTTCCTAGTTCGTCTGGGCGCTAGCGTCGGCGTGTGTAGCGAAACCCCAGGCAAGCAAAGTTTCGATCAGCGCATATTGGCCAATGCCGCCATCATCAAACGTTTCGTCGAGCTGACATTGGCGAAGCGTTAAAAACATTAGCAAAGCGCTAAAAACATTTCAGGACGAGACACTGTCTCTGATACAAAAGCCAGGCCCTAGAGCCTGGCTTTTTTGTTAACCCTTATCTTTGATAACCCTACCGGCTAAACACTGAAGGGGCTCAAGGCCTCCAACAAAGTCTGCATATCCTGCTCACCATTATAGATATGGGGCGAGATACGCATCCCTTGCTGGCGCACATCCAAGCTGATGTTGGCCTGAGTGAGCGCCTCTAGCACCTGCGACTGCCTCTCGCCAAAGTGCAAAATGGCGGTGCCGCTGCAACGAGAAGCCACTCTGGGAGAACGCACTGCCTCGCCAAGTAAGTCCCAAATGCGCTCAAGTTGCATCAGGTTATGCTGGCGTACCTTGTCGCTCCCCAAGTCGGCAAAGTAGCTGATGCTGTGGGCCGCCATGGCATAGGGCGCCACCGAAGGGGTACCTCCCCAAAACTTAAGCGCCGAATCGTGATAGCGAAAGTCATGAATATCGAACTCGAAGGGATTCTCATGGCTAAACCACCCCACATCCCGAGGCTGACACGCTGCAAGTTGTTCACCATTGACCCAGAGATAGGCGGCGCCGGGGCCGCCGCAGAGCCACTTAACGCTAGAGCCCAACAAAAAGTCGGGCGCCAAGGCGCTAAGATCTAAGGGTAATACTCCGGCAGACTGGGCCACATCCACCAAAGAGAGCGCGCCCAAGGCGCGTACCTGGGGCAAAAGCTCAGTCAGTGGCGCCTGCTGCCCCGTGTTGGAATAGGCATGGCTGATAAACACCAGATCGATATCGGCGCTCATATGGGGCTGCCAAGTTTCCAGCAGGCTCACATCCTGATCGGCAGGGATAAAACGCAGCTCAGCCTCAGGCAGCGCCTGACGTAAGGCAAATCCCATACTGGGAAAATCGTTCTCACTCATCAGGATCACCGCCCCAGGGCGCGTCAGTCTGGGCAGAGATTGCACCAGCTTGGTGAGGCCACTGGAGAGGTTGACCTGAGGACAAAACAACTTTGCATCACTATTAAACAGCCTGGCCAGCTGGATGCGGAAATCTTCCACTACAGCCAACCAATCTGCCCATGGTTCGCGCCCCGAGCCCTGCCAAGGCAGAAAAAAGTGCTCATCGAACGCCTGACGCAAGCTCTGCAGCGGCCGTCCCACCGAGTGATTCAGCAGATAAACCGCCTTAGGCATCACAAAATCTTTCTGGTACATGGATTACCCCTCTAAGCTGGCACGAAGCTTGGCCATATCGTCGTAACGGGTACGAATATCATCGCGCTTGGCGGCGGCACGTCTGTCTCTGAGCTTCTCCAGCGCCCCCAAGAGTACAGGTAACGGCGGGCCACTGGCGGTCACTTTATCGATATGTTGGCTTTCCATCTGCTTGGCCGGCTGAGCAATATACTTTTCCACCAGCTGGTCGTGGTGCTGTATCGCCCCCTGACCGTGAGCATCACACACCTGCAGAAACTGCTGTAGGTTTTCGCGATACCAAGGCTGATCACGCTGATCCCAGGCGGCAAGAAACTCATCCATCAGGCTGCTGCGGCGCATACAGTCGCGCAAGATGCGCTGATCTTCCGGCATCATATAGAGAAACTTATCCACCAACAGCTGAGAGTATGATGCCTCGTTGGCGAAGCAGAGACCCAGCTGCAGATCGATCACATTGATCCCGGCAAAATCACCGGCGTTGGCGCCGCGATAAACCTGCTGACCGACACGGTAGGGCTTGTAGTAGGGGCGCACACTGTTGAAAAACGCCTGAGTATCGAGACGCTCAAACAGGGTTTGATTTGAGGCGATCACCTGATCCAGCGCCACCTTGGCCACGGCCAAGAGTTCGGCGGTCATAGGATGAGAGATCCCCAGGGGTTGGATTTTTAGCAGCGCATCGGCCGCCCGCTTGTAGGCCAAAATCCCCTTGGTGTTGTAGTCGACAAAGAGTTTCTCATCGTCGAGATCGGTAAAGCGCTTATAAAGACCATTCACCGCGCGATTGTGGGTGGTCAGGTGAGCAGTGGCAAAGCGCGGGGTCACGCCGATAGAGGCGCCGATATGCATCGCCAGGGCCGAGGCCTCCAGCAGCGGCGAGCTGGTTTCACGGCTCGGCTCGGTGATCTCGTGACGACGACAGGCGGCCATATAGAGGCCAACATTGCCGAGCAGATCGAAGGCGGCATCGAAGCCCTCATCGGTATTGCCCTCGTCCAGCAAGGCCTTAATAAGGGTGCGCCCTTCCTGTTCCAGCCGTGCCTTAAGATCGTCGCCAATTCCCACCACGTTGGCGGGGTCGCTCTGTTGCATGTAGAGGCGCTCCAGCGCCGAGTTGATCTCGACAAGCTCCTGCCTGATCCAGTGATCGAAGGCCGCGACATCTTGACTCATAGGGTTTCTATCTCTTAATTATTTTAATAATGACTCAATAAGCTACCATTAAGCCATTAGCGCAAACCTGCAATATCTATCACCAAAACACAGAAATTTTAGTGGATTCCGATCAAAATAAGTCTTTAAATAGTGATAACCAACAAGGTTAAATATGCCATCTAGCGACAAGTCTTGCTATTAGGCTGTGACTCACCCCACTAAAAAGCTCTTGGACAATGAAACGACTCGACAGCAAAGACAAACAGATCTTAAGCATATTGCAAGATGAGGGGCGCTTGCCCGTCGCCGAACTGGCCAACCGGCTCAACCTGTCCGACACCCCTTGCCTACGCCGCATCAAGAAGTTGGAACAGGACGGCTATATTCAGGGTTACAGCGCCCGTCTCGACCCAAAGGCTCTGGCACTCAATGTCATTGTTTATGCCTTTGTGCGACTCACCGAAAACTCCGCCACCTATGGTGAGCAGTTTGAACAGGAGATGAGTCGTCTACCTCAGGTACAGGAATGCTCGGTGATCACCGGCGCCTACGATTACCTACTTAAGATAGTCGCTCATGATCTGCTGGAATATGAAGGCTTCGTCAAACACTCTCTGGGCGGCCTTAAGTGTATCGCCAGCATAGAGTCGACCGTGGTACTGAAACAGACCTTCTCTCGCCATCAACTGCCTATAACTTAGGGCCTGTTTATCTTTCAGGTTTAATTTTTGTTCAATCTCAACGCGTTGTGCTCAAGGCCTGAGCCATGACGCATAGTTGCACTATGGGAATGGCAAACAACCAAGAAATCGCTTGGAACGATTTCTAACAGTCGGTGGTGAAAGGCTGGAAGCCTTTCATAATGAGATAGACGCGTTTAGATGAACCCCTTGGGCTGCGCTTGTAGGCAATTGCTACTGCGTTATCGCCAGTTTGTGTAGCGTAACTACACGGCACAGGCTCTGCCTTGCACCAATCACCTACAAACGGCAGCAAAAACAAACAGGAAAGGTCAACAGGCCCTAGCCCTGATGCTTTTTACCGCGAAAGCGACTAATCTGTAGCAAAGACAAGGTATAAAAGGAATGTTTATGCGCCCGTTACTGCTGTTTACTCTGCTATTAATGAGCCTGGGAGCTCAGGCAGCCATCTACAAATGGGTCGACAAGGATGGCAAGGTACATTACTCGGACACCCCGGTAGAGAACTCCACCCAGGTCGAATTCAAAGAAAATACCCAAAATCAGGTCAAACTGCCGCCCCCTGTTGTGCGCGAACACACTCCCCCCGCTAAGGAGGAGCCCAAGGCACTCTATAAGATGAGCATCACCAGCCCCATCGAAGAGGAAACCATTCGCGACAATAACGGCAATATTACGGTGATCGGCTCTATTACCCCAGATCTGGCGGCCGGTCATGTGCTGGTATTACTCATGGATGGCAAGGTGATGAGCCCGCCTCAGGCAACCCCTGTATTTAGTCTGGAAAATGTCGATCGCGGCGAACATAAATTTGAAATCAAGGCCTTGGCACAAAACGGCAAACAACTTGCATCCACTCCCCCTAGAACCGTCTTTCTTCACCGAACGACTATAAATGCACTTCCTAGGGCAACCCCATTTGGGGGCGGTTAGAAAATTAGACCTTAATTTTTAACTACTTAGAAATTCCCTTCGATAGGGCACCCGGTGAAGATAGCTTGCAGCGTGCACCAAATTGGTGCACCATTATGGTGCAACCTTCTTCCCGGGAGCCGTAAATGAACACAGACCCTCTGCTCAATCATCTGGTGACAGCCGTACTTGTCATCTCAGATGATCTCAAGCTGTGCTATGCCAATAGTGCGGCAGAGCAACTTCTTGGGTTAGGCAGTCATCGCCTCACAGAGCACAGCCTCCCCGACTGCTGCCAGTTACTCAGCATAGATTATCAGTTACTTCGCACAGCCATTCAGGAACATCAGGGGCTCACAATCAATACAGCCAACCTGGTGACGCTAGACGGTCAGCAGCACACGGTCGACATGACGCTGACACCACTGGAAAATCAGCCCGATCAGCCTGAACAAGGGCTGCTGGAGTTACGCCAGGTGGATCAACAAAGGCGGATTCATCAGCAGTTGACCTTAGATGCCCAACAACAGGCGGCTCAGTATCTGGTGCGCAATCTAGCCCATGAGATCAAAAACCCCCTAGGAGGCCTCAGAGGCGCGGCGCAACTACTGTCACGTGAACTAGAAGACGCCGACCAGCGCGAGTTTACCGACCTCATCATAGAGCAGGCCGATAGGCTGCGTAATTTGGTCGACAGGCTGCTCGGCCCTCAGAAGCCCACGGAGCACAGCCTGCATAATATCCATGAGGTGATCCAGAAGGTGCTCAAGCTGGTTGCCGTAACCTTGCCAAGTAATATCCATCTGATCCAGGACTATGACCCTTCTATCCCAGATATCGAAA
Source organism: Shewanella sp. ECSMB14101 (assembly GCF_000773485.1). Taxonomy (NCBI): domain Bacteria; kingdom Pseudomonadati; phylum Pseudomonadota; class Gammaproteobacteria; order Alteromonadales; family Shewanellaceae; genus Shewanella; species Shewanella sp. ECSMB14101. Next base: position 9,547 of record NZ_JSFF01000036.1, read on the forward strand.
TGGATCAGGAGCAGCTGCAACAGGCGGTACTCAACATAGTACAGAACGCCATTCAGGCCCTGGAAGTAGAAGACGAGGGTGGCGAAATTCGCATCAAGACCCGCACCCAACACCAGGTCACCTTAGGCACTACACGCCATAAGTTAGTGCTGGCGCTGTCCATCATTGATGATGGTCCAGGGATCAAACCTGAGCTGATGGATACCCTCTTCTACCCAATGGTCACGGGTAGAGAGCAAGGGTCAGGACTAGGGCTTTCCATTGCCCACAATTTCGCCAGGCTGCACGGTGGACGCATAGACTGCGACTCAGTGCCCGGTAAAACCGAATTTACCATACTGCTGCCACTTAAGAGTTAGCGTGTGTGTCTTATGAGTATTCAACTTAAGAGAGTAGGTGTATGACAGAAAAAGTTTGGGTTCTCGATGATGATAGTTCGATACGATGGGTTGTCGAACGGGCGCTTAAAGGTGCCAAAATAAGCTGTACCAGCTTCGCCGCCGCCGAATCCCTATGGCAGGCGCTGGAGCAGGCACAACCTCAGGTGATCATTTCCGATATTCGTATGCCGGGCACAGATGGCCTGACGCTACTCGATCGCCTGCAGCTGCATTATCCCCATATTCCGGTGATCATCATGACTGCCCATTCCGATCTGGATAGTGCCGTCAGTGCTTATCAGGCTGGTGCATTCGAATACCTACCCAAGCCTTTCGATATCGACGAGGCGATCGGTCTGGTGGAACGCGCACTGAGCCACGCTAAAGAGCAATCACCTAAGGCCAAGAGCCAACCCGAAGTTAAAGCACCCGAGATCATCGGCGAGGCCCCGGCCATGCAGGAGGTGTTTCGGGCCATAGGCCGTCTGTCGCGTTCCTCTATCAGCGTGTTGATCAACGGCCAATCGGGTACAGGTAAGGAGTTGGTTGCCGGCGCGTTGCACAAACACAGTCCGCGCAAAGACAAACCTTTTATCGCCCTGAATATGGCGGCAATCCCCAAGGAGTTGATCGAATCTGAGCTGTTCGGCCATGAAAAAGGTGCCTTCACCGGCGCGGCCAACGTGCGTCAGGGCCGCTTCGAACAAGCCGATGGTGGCACCCTGTTCCTCGACGAAATAGGTGATATGCCGCTGGATGTGCAAACGCGCCTGTTGCGGGTGCTGGCCGACGGTCAGTTCTATCGTATCGGCGGTCACTCACCGGTGCAGGTGGATGTGCGCATCATCGCCGCGACCCACCAAAATTTGGAGTCATTGGTCGCTAAAGGGGATTTTCGTGAAGATCTCTTCCACCGTCTCAACGTGATTCGGGTACATCTGCCGCCGCTGTCACAGCGCAGGGAGGATATCCCCCAGCTAGCACGTCACTTCCTCGCCACGGCCGCCAAGGAGATCAGCGTCGAACCTAAGATACTGACCAAGGCAACTGCCGAGACCTTAGCCAGCCTGCCTTGGCCGGGGAACGTACGTCAGCTTGAAAATACCTGTCGCTGGCTGATGGTGATGGCCTCAGGTCAAGAGATTCTGCCACAGGATCTGCCACCCGAGCTGCTCACCCCGAGTGCCAACAATGCCAGTAGCAATGACGCAAGCAAAGGCGGCTGGCAAGAGGCGCTGACTCAGTGGATCGATGAGCGTTTAAGCGAAGGTGAAAGCGATCTGCTGACGCAGATACAACCGGCATTTGAAAAAATTCTGTTAGAAACGGCGCTGAAACACACCAAAGGACATAAACAGGAAGCAGCTAAGCGTCTGGGCTGGGGTCGTAATACCCTGACGCGTAAGCTGAAAGAACTTGAGATGGATTGAGTGAAAGCACCCAGCTTAGGCTGGGTGCTTCTGTGCCTCTTCTACAGGTACATTGTTTGCGCTAACAACAACACTCTCTGACTGATATTCAGATTCGATAGATTCATTTGGCATAGCCGCTTGCCATAAAGCACCTACCCATAAACTTTGATTCGCTTTCATAATATTCCCCTCGTTTTTGCCAACTCGATCAAAGTAATACTAAGGCGATTATTAGTAAAATGAATAAACTGTATCCTGTGAATGCCATATAAGAATGAATATACCAATCAAGAGCTTACATTACTTCCTTACCCTAGTTGAAACGGGAAATTTTACTCGGGCAGCGGAAAAGTCATTTATCACTCAACCGACCCTGAGCAAGATAGTTCAGCGCCTGGAAGATAATTTGGGCCAACAACTGCTACACAGGAATAACCAGAAGATCGAATTGACCCAAGCGGGCATACTGCTACAACACAGTGCCCAAGAGATCTTGGGCCAATGGCATAGACTCCAAGAAGATCTCACCAACCTCAGCGGTCTAAAGTCAGGCAACCTGCGTCTCGGGGTCTGTCCCATGATGAGCAGCCTGATCATCGATCTACTCACCGCCTTTCGCCAGCAATACCCTGGAATCGAGTTACAGATGTACGAATACGGAGGCTTCGGTTGCGAAAAGGCATTATTGAATAACAGCTTGGATATCGCATTCACCGCCCTGCCCACCACCCATGACGAGGAGTTAGCCAACCGCGCTCTCACCCGCTATCCGCTGCTGGCCTGTCTACCCAAAGATCACGCCCTCGCTCAGCAAGATGCGGTCACCTGGCAAGACTTCGAGGCCTATCCCTTTATTCTTTACAACGAAGATTTCTCACTGGCCAAACTGATCACCCGCCTAAGCCATCAGGCTGGCGTACAACTGAATATCGCCTTTCGCAGCGGCCAGTGGGACTTCTTGGCAACCATGGTGGAGGCACAAATGGGGGTCGCCATCTTGCCGGAACCTATCTGCCATAAGTTACAGGGCAGCGAACTTGTGTTCCGCCCCATCAAACCTAATCTCACCTGGGATCTGGCGCTGATCTGGCGTAAAGACTTACCCCTTACCCCGGCGGCTCAGGCGCTATTGGACCTTAGCGAACAAGCCCATCTACACCCTTGATGCGGGTTAAAAATTACCGGACATTCAACCGTAAATACAAGCAAATCAACCATCCAAAACTAGTAGATAAGCCGCTCACAGATAAAATCACTAGCGATGAGTCGAGCGGCTCCCTCTTGCACAATAAAGGTGCAATTTTTTTCGTACGATATTCAAACACCGCAGACGACCTCAAGCCCAAGGCTAGCGTCATATGCGATTTTGTTTAAAACAATCAAACACCTAACCATAGTTTAACTGGTACTAATGTACCGTTAAAAAGCCTTGCCGCCGCACTTTCCTGCCGTTAGTTTCCCTTAAGAGGTCAGATGTCTGATCTCAACACCTGAGTAACTCAACCTTAGTCGTCAAAACGCACTAAGGACAACATCATCAAAATAAGAGAAATAAGCCAATGAAGATCTACCAAAAGCTCATGATGCTGGGTCTGTTTGCTGTCAGCCCATTGACTTATGCCGCTTCCGGACTCGTGTTTATCCATGGTACCGGGCATCAGACCGATGCACTGTCGGACTATTGGACGAGGGAATTTGTCGACTCAGTCCGCCAGGGGGCAGCCTCGCCCGATAACTACCTGGTGATCAACTGCGATTTCGACCAATACATGTGGGATGACGCCGCCGCAGGCTGCCTAGCCGGACAACTCACCCAGTTTATTGACAATAAAAATATCAAGGATCTCACCCTGCTGACCCACTCCAATGGGGGCAATGTGGTGCGCTGGCTCCTATCCAATCCTACCTGGGACAGTCGCTATCCCAAAATCATCAGTGCCACCTCTAAGGTGATCGCCCTGGCCCCCTCCAGCGGCGGCACACCTCTGGCTGACGCCGTCACCCAGGGCAATGTTTTCGAGACCTCCCTTGGCTGGCTACTAGGCTATGGCAGCAATGCGGTGAAACAGCAACAAGTCAGCTGGATGAGCAGCTATAACAACAGCTGGCTCTATGGCACCACGGGTCGCCCGGCGCTGCCCTCTCCCTTCGAGGTCGTTGTGGGCTCAGATGTCGACTCCGCCATATGGGACGGCGACAGCTACTGCGCCGGTTATCAGTATCAAGTGGCCCTCGAGACCACCCAGAACTGGCTCGACAACTGCTCTGACGGCTTCTTGGAATGCCGATCACAATCGGCGGCGGGCAGCGTCTGGTTTACCGATATCCAGCGCACCGCTGGCAAGGAGCCCCTGAGCCACCAGCAGAGCCGTCGCGCCTGCTTTAATCTCGACACCCTGATCCGCGACCATATCTAGGAGCCATAAGATGAAACCATCAATCAAAATGGCGAGTGTGTTCGCCCTGTCCGTCCTGCTGAGCGCCTGTCAAAGCGATGATCCTCAGACAGATAATGCCTCACAGGCCAGTGCCGTGACCGTCACTCAGGTGACCCTGCTGGCACCTTCCTCAGGGGATCTCGCCGTAGACACTCTGGCTGCCACCGAGCTGCCGCCAGTCAATGGCAATCGCGGCGGCGTGAGCTTCAGCGCCCCCATAAAGCATAAAGCCCAACTCATAGCACCAACCCAACTGGAACAGAGCAGTAGCGACCAGTATTGGCGAACCGTCACAGGCGCCGAGTTGAATCAGGGAATCATGCTAGCCGTCAGCCAGAGTGATAGTGTGATTCGGGTGGCACCTAGGGGCGATGTTAGCTCGGGCGCACTGCGTCAGAGCCCGGCCATCTCGCCGGATCAACTGCGCCTCTACAAGGTCAATAAGCAAACTCTTGATAAGTCGGTCTCACTAATCCAATCCATGAGCGATCCTCAGGCAATGGCGACCGCTGGTATCGTCGACGACTCCAGCGCCTTAAGGCTGTCAAAGCGGGCAACGCCAGGCATGTATCAGCTACAAGTTGTTCAGCCCCTCAGTGCTAACGACAGCTATTTGGTCAACGTCAAGGAGAAGGGCAGCCCCTATCAGCTGACACTCTCTGCGCCTAAGCATCTGAGCAGTCAAACGCCCCTGTTGGCCTTCGATCTAAAGCTGAGCAACAGCGACATCGACCTTAGCCCCACGGCGACCCTGAAGCAGAGCGATGGCCGTTACCATAGCTTAGCCGTGGTCAAACAGGGCAATAAGTGGCAGGCCCAGCTACCGGACGATTTAACCATGCCCAGCAGCAACTTGGGCCTGAGCGAGATCCAGCTCGACATAGAGACCCGGGTTAACGGCCTGCCGCTAATCCGCACCGTCAAGACGGCCTTTAAGCAATATGTGCCCGCAGCCAAGCTGCTAGACAAGGCCAACATCCATTGGCAAGACACCAAGCCAACCCAAGCGGTGTTCGACCTGCAAGTCGCAAGCCCAGGACGCTACCAGGTGTCTGCCGTGTTAGCCGGCACGGATGCTCAAGGTAAACAGGGCAATATCCTGCGTGCCGAGACGGCTCAGTGGCTCGATGCCGATGGTCAGATAAGTCTGAGCTTCGACGCCGAGCAGCTCGCCGCTTCGGGTCTGGTGGCTCCCTACGCCATCAAGGCGCTGGAGCTTAAAGATCAGAGCCAAATGGCGCGCCTGAGTTATCTGGGCGAGGCCGCCTCACTCTAAGTCCGCTTACTTTTAACCCCAAAAAACAAGAGCGGCCTCTATGTTCATATAGAGGCCGCTCTTTCTATTTGCCTTAGACTCGTTATCTCGCCCTATAACTCGGTATGAGGCTTTACCTTGTCAAAATCGGCCAATATGGCGTAGGCACAGGGGATAACAAACAAGACTAGCAGGGTCGATGCAAAGATACCAAACACGATCGACACCACCAGTGGCTGCACCACCTGAGCCTGCAGGCTAGTTTCCAGCAGCAGAGGTAACAAACCCGCCGCCGTGGTTAGCGAGGTTAAAAACACCGCCCTGAAACGCTCACGACTGGCACTCACCACCGCCTGATGCACGCTATCCCCCTCATCCACATGGTGGCGAATATATTGCACCAGGAGGATAGAGTCGTTCACCACTATGCCCGCCAGGGAAATAAAGCCCATAATCGAGGGCATTGAGAGGTTATAGCCCAGTAGCAAATGGCCCCAGAGTACGCCGATCAAGGCCAAGGGGATCGCCAGCATCACCACCGCAGGTTCCAGATAGCTTCTAAACTGAAAACTTAAGATGGCGAACAGGCCAAACAAACCGATCAAGAAGCCCTTCCCCATAGAGCTGCCGGTCTTAGCCGTCTCCTTGGCCGAGCCTTCGAAGTCCACCCTCAGCTCTGGAAACTGAGTCTGTATCTGAGACAACCACTCGCGCTTGATCGCGGCAATGGTCTCGTTAGCATTGGCGCGCTGATTGTCAACATCGGCCATCACGGTCACGTTACGCAGCCCGTTGATACGTTGAATACGCACGTAAGAGCGTTGATCTTGCAGCAAGGCAATGGACGATAACGGCAACTGACTACCGTCGTTAAGCATGATGGGGAAATTGGCCAGGGCATGCAGGTTCCCCGCCTGCTGCTTGTTCAGCCTGACCTCGATCTCGATATTCTCCGGCCCCACCTGCACCTCATCGGCGAGCTGACCATAGTAGGCGCTGCGCAGCTGCGATGCCACCAGCTGGCCATCGATACCGAAGCTCTCCACACCCGGGCGCAGGCTGACCTTGATCTCCTCCTTTCCGGGGCGCATGTCATCAAGAATGCCACTAATGCCATCAAACTGCCCAAGATAGCTCTGCAGCGAGACTGAGGCCTGTTTGAGCATATCCAGGTCATCGCCCTGTAAACGTATCTCTATATCCCTGCCAGCCGGTCCCATGGTGGGCTGCTTGAACACCAAGGACAGCGGCATGGCCAGCTCACCCGTCTCGATACGCCAATCGCGGATAAAATCCTCGATCAGCGTATTGCGCGTCTCGGCCGACAGCAGATCCAGCCTAACAGTTGCCACATGGGGGCCGCTCTCGCCAGCGTCGGCATTAAAGTTATATTGCGCCGTGATATCGCGGATCAGTTCATGCTCATCTTCCACCTCATGGGTATACCTGTCGCCGACTCGCTTGGCGCTGGCAATTAAGGTTTCAACCACTTCTTGGGTCTGACTCAAGGCGCTGCCCGGCGGCAAGATGATGCGTGCCTCGGCGATATCGCCATCCAGATCGGGAAAGGGCACAAACTTAAGCGCACCGCCAACCACTAAGGCGATGGAGATCAACAGCAAGCCGAAGGTGGCTCCAACACTGACATAACGCCAGCGCACCATAAAGCTCACCATGTCCACCAATCTATGATTACGAAACGCCTCAAACCGGGCGAGGAATCTCGCCTTAAGCTCACCGATACGGTTTGGTTTCGTCTCAGGCTTAGCATGCGACAGGGAATGATTAAGGTGGTTGGGCAGAATCAGAAAGGCTTCAAACAGGCTGATGGTTAGCACCATGATCAGCACGGTCGGAATGGCGGACAGCACAGCGCCCATCTGGCCATCCAGCCCTAGTAGTGCGCTGAAGATCAGCACTGTGGTCAGGAAGGAGGAAACCACACCTGGAGCAACTTTGCGCACGCCCTTAACCACTGCCTCGTGGGGCGCCATACCTCTGTCTATATGAGAGGCGATGGATTCGGCGATCACTATGGCGTCATCCATCATGATACCGATCGCCATCAAGAGCCCCACCAGACTCATAAGGTTGATCGATACCCCAAACAGGCTCATCAAATAGAGGCCGCCCATAAAGGCGACCGGCAGACCGGCAGACACCCAGAAGGAGTAGCGCAATGAAAAGAACAGCCACATGCTGAGAAAGACTAAGATGATCCCCTGCCAACCATTGGTGATCATCATCTGCAGCCTGTCTTGCAACACGGAGGAGAGATCATTGGTCAGTGTCAGACGAATGCCATCCGGCGCGCGGGCCTGCTCCTGCTCAATAAACTCTGTCACCTTGGCCTTGATCCTCAGGGCGTCGTCGGCCTTGTTTTTCTGGATCTTAATCAGGGCGGCATTACTGCCATTGAACTTAATATGCTCCTCATCAAGCTCAAACCTGTCGCTGATGCTGGCAATATCCCCCAGACGCACCACGCTGCCGTCGGGGTTAGAGGCGACTATGATCTTCGCCAGCGAGGCAGGTGTCACTTTACGCTCGTCGAACCTCAGCAGGATATTCTTATCTTTCAGCTCTATGTTACCCGCCGGCATCTTCACGTTCTGCCGACCTACCTTATCGGCTATCTCGCCGGCGGTCAGGCCAAGCCTGCGCATATCCACCTCATTAAGCTCGATACGTAACTGATGATCGGAAAATCCGGCAATAGAGACCAAACTGACTCCAGCATCTATCTTAAGTCGACGCTTTAGATCTTCGGCGTAGCTCTTCAGGTGTGGCCAACTGGTATCGGCTACAACGGCAATATCCACCACAGGCTCGGCCCAATCCAGCTCCTTGACTATGGGTGATTCAATCTGACTGGGGAAGTTCTTAATGGCATTAATCTGGGTTTGCACATCCACCAACATGCGCCCCAGATCGGCCTGAGACTCTAGCTTTAACCGCATCGAGGCGATCCCCTCCTGGGCATCACACTTCACCTCTTCGATATTGGCCAACCCATCGACGGCATCTTCCATGCTCAGGCAGATACTCTCCTCCACCTCCACCGGAGAAGCGCCCGGATAAACCACGGAGGCGATCACATAGGGCGGTGAAAACTCGGGAAAGGTTTCACGCTTAATGCTGCTCATGTTGATCAATCCCAGCAGCAGAAAGGCCAGCATCAGCAAGTTTGCCAGAGTAGGATGCCTGGTGATGTAAGCTATCACAGCTTTGCCCCTCCCTCATTGGTCACAGGCTTAAGGGACATGCCGGCAATCGCCGGGATAAGGTCGTTGAGCACTAAGGTATCACCCGGGTTAAGCTCCCCCTCGATGGCCACCCATTGCTCGTGACGAAATAACACCTCGACCGGTTTAATCACCAGTTTCTGCTCGGCATCCATGAGATAGACCTGATTGCCGCGCAGCGCTCGCTCGGGAATCACCAAATGTTGCTTGGGCTTACCGCTGATCACCGCACTGACAAACATCCCCTTTGTCAGCGGTGGACGCAGCAGCAGGTCCATCTGATTAAAGTCCTGCTCAACCTCCAGATAGAGACCTATAGTGGCCTGATTTGGATTGACCGTTTCGGCGACCCGGGTAACTTTGGCTGGCCAACTAAAGCTATGATTACCCGCCTGAAAAGTGACTTCAGCCTGGAGATCAAATTCGTCGATGGAGGGCATGCTTCTGGGTTGTGATGCCTCGAACATGCTGCTGACCAGAGTACGCATATCCTGTAGCGACAGTTCCAGCTTGATTTCGGCGGTGCCTAGCCTGTGCGCTACCAACATCACGGCGCCATTGGCCACCACCTGATCTTGCTCGATATTGATATCTGACACGCGCGCATCGAAGGGTAGCACCACCTTAGTTTGGTTCAGGCGACGCTCGGCGTCTTGCAAGGAAGCCCTATCAACACTGAGCTGAGCTTCACTCACCTTGCGATCATCGGGCAGCAGTTTTAGTGAGCTTTGCAGATCTTCCACCAACTTAGTCTGCGCCAACAGTGACTGTTTCTGGTTTTCCAGTTCAGAACTGGAGACTAAATTACGTTTCTTCAGGGTGAGCTTACGTTGATATTCCTGCTCAGCCAGCACCAGCTTTTGCTGCTCTATCTTGAGGCTGGTATTGAGATTTTTCTCTTGTTGATCCAGGCGGGTCAGCTGTGCCTCGGTGGCATGTAGGCTTGCCTGAGCCTGAGCAACCTTGAGCTGATACTCAAGGGGATCTATCTCTAGCACTAAGGTGCCCTGAGGTAACATGCGGCCGGTTTCTAACTGAGGATGACGATAAAGCACCTTGCCACCCACTTCGGCTACCGCCTGCCACACATGCTTGGGCTCAACCCGGCCAAAGCCGATCACTCTCGGAGAGATAGCCTGCTCGGTTAATGTCATCACCTCGACCGCCCTGGCCTTGTCATAACCCGCAATCAATGAAGGGGAAGGCTTAAGCAACGCCGCCAAGATCAACACCAGGGCGCCAATCCCTAAACCGACCAACAAAAAACGTTTCTTGTTATTCATCACTTGTATCCTTTTCACCCATCAGACCGCGTTGCAGCAAATTGGCATTTTGCTCTGCAAGCTGCTGTAAAAATACTGGCGTGATCTCAATACCGATTCTTTGCAGGAAATTTTCCGGCACCAGAAACGGGAACACCATCATGGCGAAGAAGCTCAGCTGAGCACAGTGTGGATCCACATCATCCTTCAGCAAGCCCTTCTCTTTTAATCGTTGAAATATGGCCATATTCTCGAAGTTAACTACCTCGTTGAAGGCCTTGGTCACTTCGGCATTTTCCGGCAGGCTCTGATCGAGTCCGGCGATACGCAGAATCATTCTGGGAAAATGCGGGTGCTTGCTCATGACGCTGTAGTAAGTCTGCAACAATGCCGCCGGACTTTCCTGACGCACCTCTTTTCTCGCCTTGTGCAATTGGGCCAACACGGGCATCGCCGTCTCATGGAGCATGGTCGAGAACAGACGCTCCTTCGAGCCGAAGTAGTAGCGGATAAGGCCAGGATCTGTACCCGCCTGGCTAGCGATTTCTCGAATAGACACCTGAGCATAGGGACGTTCGATAAACAGATTTCTCGCCGCCAGAATCAGCTTATCGCGATTTTGTGTGTCTCCGCTGGGACGGCCGACACGACTTTTTACTTCTGCCATAAAAATTCCTCAATAGAAGAATTAATACTAGAAGAACTCCATTTGAATTGGCAGGGAAATAATTCCCCTAAAGGCAGGATTATGTAGAATTTTGCTGGCGAAGTTCACATCTCTTCGCCAGCAGATTGACCACTAGACAGGATCTTGATGGATCAAGACTTCCACATGATCGAACAGGCTTCTTACCCGCGCCTCGGCGGCATCGGCAATGGCATGGGCTTCCACCAGCGGCAGGTTACCATCCAGTTCCAGATGACATTGAACGAAGGTAGTCTTGCCCGATGTACGGGTACGCAAGTCGTGGAAGCCATTAATGCGGGGATCTTTCTCTATCGCCTGTACTATCTTGAGCTTAGTATCGGCATCCAGCTCACGGTCCAGCAAGGACTGCGCCGAGCGGTAGCCCAGTTCCATCGCCTGTTGCCCGATAAACAGGGCAATCAACAGGGCAAACAGGCCATCGGCCCACCACCAGCCAAATTGCGACAACACCAGAGCCAGCAAGACGGCGCCATTTAAAAACAGATCCGATTTATAGTGCAGGGCATCGGCCTCAACAATGGTGCTTGAGGTCTTAGCCAAGGCGCGGCGCTGCAATAGCACCAAAGCCAGGGTTAACACGATAGCGATCACAGATACCACCACACCGACCATGGCATGTTGTACCGGTGCCGGGTTAATCAGTCTATCACCACCATGAAGTAGCAGCAGGAACGCCGAGCCTAAGATAAAAGCCGATTGTGCCAGAGATGCTAAGGGTTCGGCCTTACCGTGGCCGTACCTATGATCTTTATCTGCTGGCACTATGGCATAACGAATCGCGATAAAGTTGACGATAGACGCCAGGGCATCGGCAAAAGAATCGGTTAGAGAGGCGAGCATACTGGCGGAACCTGAGTACATCCAGGCCGCCAGTTTGATCACTATCAGGATGAGCGCTGTGGCCACTGAGGCGCGGCTAGCCAGTTTCACCCAAAAATCGTATTGGGAAGTGTCGGTCATAGGGTCACATTACAGCTAATTGTTAGCAGGGGAAGAATATGACCCAAGTGTAACTCAGTTAGACCTTATGGGCGATTACCTTTACGTCCACCTCGATTGGCAAAATTCTCCTTAAATTTAGCCTGCTGCTCTGGGGTAAGCATCTGATAGATAGCGCGTTGCATCTTCATACGCTCAACGGCGGCCATGGCTTTTCGCTCACTGCGCTGAGCCATCATTGCTTGAGCATCGGCTTCATTGAAGCTGTCTGAGGTGATCATATCCAGCATCTGCTGCTTATGCGCGGCGCGTACCTCATCCGATGGACGACTCGCCTGCATCGCCTCGCGATGAGACTGCATCAACTCCTTCATCTGACTGCGCTGAGCATCGGTAAGCTCCAGGCCACGAAACATCTTGTGCATATCGCCATGATAGCCTCGGTGTTCACCACGCATCTCATGACGGCAACCGCCATCATTATTTGGGCCCGCGGCGTAAACTGCCGGAGCCAACAGGGCCGCACTGGTCATTAACGCAAACAATCCTGATTTTAGGGTCATCTTATTCATAATCTGCCTCTTACGCTTTTTGCGGGTAGTTAATTTGCTCTGTGAAGAGCTTCGACACTTACAGTTTACGCCCCCCTATGTAATCCAGGGTTTTCAATTGGTAAACCTCTGTAAAGTTTACGCATCCCCCCATAATCTACTGTTGATGATGACTTTACGTAGACTTACATTCTTAGACTGCAATTGACGTCTAAACGGGTATACTCAAGCTGTTATAGGTGTAGAGAGACGTACCATGAGCCAAATTCTGTTAATTGATGACGATCTGGGACTAGCTGAACTGCTAGCACAACTGCTTGAACTTGAAGGTTTTACCCTAACACTCGCCCATGATGGTGAGGCTGGGCTCAACTTAGCCTTATCACAGCAGTTCGATCTCATTCTCTTGGATGTCATGCTCCCCAAGCTCAATGGCTTTGAGGTGCTCAAGGCGCTGCGGGCCAAGAAACAGACACCTGTGCTCATGTTGACCGCTCGCGGCGATGAGATAGACAGAGTGGTCGGGCTCGAAATTGGTGCGGACGATTATCTGCCTAAACCTTTTAACGACCGCGAATTAGTGGCGCGCATTAAGGCAATCATACGTCGCACCAGCCAACAGGTAGACGAGCAGCAACCAGGCATCATAGAGTTTGCCGACATCAAGCTAGACCCCAGCCGTCAGGAGGTGGTCTGCCAAGATCAGCTACTTATCCTCACAGGTACAGAATTTGGCCTGCTATATCATATGATTCAGCACAGTGGCGAAGTGCTCAGTAAGGACAACCTCAGCGAGAATGTATTAGGTAAGAAGCTGATGCCCTTCGATCGCAGCTTAGACATGCACCTGTCTAACTTACGTAAAAAGCTCCCCGAGCGCGCCGATGGGCGCCCCAGAGTTAAGACCCTCAGAGGCAAGGGCTATATCTGGCTAACCTGATGAAAATTAGTAGTCTTCCTAATCGCATCTTTATCAAGCTGCTACTGAGCTTCTGGCTCTGTAGTAGCCTGATCATCGCCATCGTTGGCCTGCTGCCACTGCTGCAACAGAACCATGATCAGGCCCCTATCCCACCAGATCTGCAGGAACTGTTAGAACGTGTCGTAAAGCGGTTAGAGGACAAGCCTGAGCTCCTGACCAAGAAGCGCGACAGACACTGGCACAGACTCAGAGAGATGGATAATAAGCCGGTGCGCTTCTATGTGGCCGATGAGCAGGGACAGCTAATCAACAACCAGCGAGCCTCTCACGGCATACGTCGTTTCATGTTGATGGCCGACGAGGCCGGACGCCCCATCAGTCACCAATTTAAGAGTGAGCTGCTGTTTGGTCCCAAAGTCTTCACCCTGCAAGGCAAGCGCTACAGCCTCTATGGCCGCCTGGCGGAGATGCACCCCAGACCCTGGTTTTTCTTCTTTGCCGAGAACATCGCACTGACACTAACCTTAGCCATCTTACTTTCAGGTCTGCTCTGTGGTCTGCTGGCATGGCACCTGGGTAAGCCCCTGCGCTCCCTCAAGCAGAGCGCCGAAGCGGTAGCAAGTGGCGATCTCAGTCACAGGGCGGACCCCAGTACCACGGCGCGTAACGATGAGATAGGCCAGCTGGCGCAATCCTTTAATGCCATGGCTGACTCCATCGAGTCTATGGTCAACAGCCAGCAGCGATTAATTAGCGATATGTCCCATGAACTCAGAACACCACTGACCAGGCTACAGCTCGCACTGGCGCTGACGCGTAAAAAGGGACAAGACTCGAAAGAGATTGAGCGCATCGGCTATGAGGCCGAACAGTTAGAGGCCATGATCGCCGAATTACTGGAACTGTCGCGGGTGAAACTGGATGTGCATGAAAATAAACACATGCTGTCGCTGGCGGAAACCCTGGGACAGGTGCTGGACGACGCTGAATTTGAGGCTGAGCAGCAGCAGAAATCTCTGGTGATCGACATTGACGACAGCCTGATGTTGAAACTTAACCCTCGCCCCTTGGCCAGAGCGATAGAAAACCTGCTGCGTAACGCCATTCGCTATGCGGAGCGAGAGATCAGCATCCGCGCCTTTGCCGAGCCAAGCAAGGTAATCCTGGAGATCCTCGATGATGGCCCGGGTATAGAGGACCCTGCCGATCTACAATCCATTTTCGAGCCCTTCTATCGACCACAATCCGCTCGTGAGCGCGAATCGGGTGGCTGGGGACTCGGGCTGGCAATCGCCAAGGCCGCGATACAGGCTCACCAAGGACAGATCATCGCCACCAATCATCAACCTAAAGGATTAAAGGTGACCATTACGCTGCCGCGTTAGTCTGCTGCAGCTCTCTTTGCTGTAACCAGAGTGAAAAGGTTTGCTTGCTGGGAATACGTCTATCCGAATGTCCCATGAGCTGGGCCATAGCATAGCTAAATTGATAATAGGTCTGCACGTCATCACACCGCTTAACGCCATCATCGCTGTTAATCATGGTGCCGCGAATATAGTTTTTAAGTAGCTCATAACGATCAAAGCCGGGACACTCGCCAACGGCTGAGATCATGCTTTTATTCCATTGGCAGTACTGCTCAAACACCTCATTAAACCCGTCACGATACACCTCAGAGGCTTGCAGCAACAACTCTTGATTGGGCATCATGCGCTCTATCACAAAGCGCTTTTGAGCTAACACATCATACAGACGCTGACAGTGATGAAACAGATAACATTCAAAGGGGTCGGTATAGTACGCCTGCTCACGCTCGGCCACCTTGAGCCAACCTTGGTATTGGGCACAAGCGACCGCCACCACCAGATCGGCCTCTGTGGTGAAATGATTATAGATGGTTCCCTTAGATATCTGGCTGGCGCCAACAAGGTGAGAACGGCACAGTTCAAAGCTCTGATGCCCTCTAAGGCAGCGCTGCGCTACCTCCACAAGATAATCTGTTCTCTGTTCCCAACTACTCATATCGACCCCATCACACTTTGACAAACAAAATGATTGCAACTTCACAATCAAACCATAACAGTCTTATGTACCAGAGAATATTGAGTAATACTGATACCACTATGAACAAACTCAATAGCACATGTTAAAAATCGAATTACTGGAGAGTTTTATAGCTGTAGCCGAAGCGGGCAACCTGTCGAAAGCCGCCGATAAGATCTGTCGCACTCAATCGACCCTCAGCCTGCAAATTAAGAAGCTCGAAGAGAGTGTGGGCCAATCTTTGCTACTCAGAGACAACAAAGGCGTCACGCTTACCGAGTCGGGGGAAACCCTGTTGAACTACGCCTATAAAATGATGCAGCTTAATTCACAGGCCCTGGACGATCTTAAAGAGTGCCAAAACCGCGAGATCATCCGATTGGGTGTCCCCACAGATTACATCAAGCGCTATCTGGGGAGCTGTCTGCTGGAGTTTATTCGCGAATTTACCTGTATCGAGCTGGTAATAGATACAGATGTCAGTGGCAACCTATATAAGCGGCTACAACAAGGAGAGTTTGACCTGGTCGTCGCCACCCACTGGCAGCCGCCGGTCAACGGCGAACTCCTGTTCGAGCGCAAATTTCACTGGGTAGCGGCAAAGGGTGGCAATGCCCATAAACGCGAGACCATACCCATGGCGCTCTACCCGGAAAACTGCCCGATACGCGCCCAGGTATTTGCCAACCATCAGCTATCTATGCGTCCTATCAATGTACTGCTGTCCACGCCATCGCCTCAGGCGCTCTGTATGGCGGTCGAAAACGACTTGGCGATTGCCCCCATTGCCGAATTCAGGATCAACGACAAAATGCAGATTTTAGATCCGCTAGAGCATAAATTGCCTGTGTTACCGACATTTAATGAAGCCTTATACCTTAATCCCGATACGCAAACCGATGCGACCTTGCAGCTGATCACTTTAATCAAGGCAAATGTGCACAATCTGGCTGAAATTGCCGACGACTAACACCATCCTTGAGCAACTAAAGAAAAGCCAACCCTGAGGTTGGCTTTTGTCGATTCACGTTAATGAGGCGGTATCAAGTTAGAAGTAATAACCAAAGTTAATATTGATACGCTTATCCCAACTGTCCCCGACCTCAGGCAAGCCCACATGGCCATTGTCGCGGGTCGAAGCATACATATTCTTGCCCACGATGAAATCGACCATGGTATAGGTCGCACCTGCCGCAATGGCGCAACCCGTGACATTTTGATAGCTGGTGTCATAACTATCATCGGCCACTTCAGGGGTCACCATGCCAAAATCATTATAAAACTTCAGGCTGCCCCAGTCAGTCGCCAGGGTCTTAGCGATATTGACGCTATATGCCTGGGCCTTTGCGGCGATCTCATACTGCCAGTTATAGGCTGCAACGGCGATCTTATTGCTATCTACTGCATCAGCCGCGTCATATTCATATTGCATCGCCTGCAGTTGCAAATTCCAACCTTTGTAACTGCTATCCAGATGAATCGCGACGGCATAACGGTCGCCATTGTTACCTGTCTTACCGTTATAGATCTGACCATACTCGACCGAACCACCAATCAGCGTTTTACCGCCTTCATAGCTCACCTCATAGGTTTGACGCAGATTTAATTGGTTGGTCTCTTCGTTATTGTATTCGGTACCATTGACGACACCTGAATAGAGGTCGGTAGAATAGCGATCGGCGCGCCCAGCACCATATTCGGCATTCTTATAGAAAGCCATCTCAGTCCCCCAGGCACCATGCTTATAAACCCCTTTGATGCCCAGATCATAATCATCTTCGAAGCCTAAGTAGTAGGGCACGCCAAACCAAAAACTGTTAGAAATAAAGCCAGGATTCCCAAAGGGAACCTGGTTAACGCCAAATTGCAGCTGCCAATCTGAATTAAAATCGTAGAAGCCATAACCAAAACGCAGTGCCTGCCAACCATCATAGAAACGATACTCACTGGCTAGGCCCCAGTCGCCAAGCTTGCCGTTGAATTTGATCGCCGCCATATCAAAGGCAAAGTCGCCACCTTTATCCTTCGAGCTTTCGCTGTAATCTTTATAGGCGTAGTTGACCCTCACAGTCCCGGAAACATCGATACCATCTTCCTGTGCCTGTACCATGCCCGTCATCATCGCCAGCGGCATTAATGCCGCAAGGAGAGACCAATTAAACTTCTTCATCATTTCACCCTTTATTGTTAATTGCCGTGCAACAAAGGCGCACGGCGAACCTTAAATTGGCCATATGCTTGGCCTTATTTTTACGCTGCTGTTACCACTTCACATGTGTCAGATCGCACTGAATCACTTCATCTTTATTCGCCGGTGTGCCTGGATTTTTCGCCGACTCACACAACAAGGTGGTGCCATAGTCATTACGCTTATCGTGGGCGTTACTTCTGGCCCAAACGGAGACGATGGCGCGCTCTTCAGGCTTGGCTTCGCAACTACCGTCCACATCGAAGGCATGTATGGTGTTCTGATGGAAATAAAGCAGGGGATCTTGCTGATAGCTGCCGGCTAACCACTGGGTATGGCCGTTGTGCTGGGCGGCGTCGAATTGCACCCGGCGCATCTTGTCATCTTCTTTAACTGTGGTCAGCAGAGGAGAGTCGGCACGTACAGCAAAGCTCTTAAACTGATTGGCACACGCGGGTACGCGCATGTTGTAGTAGATCTCAGAGATAGCATGGTTATGGTAGGGATAAAGGGTATCGACAGACTGCACCGTCATCCCAACTTCGGCCCCCACCTTCTCGCCATTGATCTCATCGATGCGCAGCAATCCCCAGTGACCGAAGATCTCGGCATAGGCATAGCCACCGCGAATGTTGTTAAAGTTCTTATCGTTACGCTTACTCTCTTCGGCGTACATAGGGAACCAGCCTGCTGCCGCCCACAGGTTTGGCAGGGCATTGGCGCTGATATCATAGGGGAAAGCTGACGGCATCTTCACTTCATCACCGGTAACCATCTTGGCGAAGTGCTTAGTAAAGGTTTTACCCAAATTTTGTACTTCTTTATTGGTTACCTTGGTCTTGAAGAACTCATCGAAGGTGGTGCGCTTAAAGTGCTGCGCCACGGGTGAGTTCTTGGTGAGCTCGCCACCCGGGTTATAGATCCAGTTAACCTCTTCACGGGCACCGAAGCACTGTTTAGCCTTGTCTGGGTTATTGATCACCTGGTAGATGTTTTTCACCATCAGCTTCATATCACGGCGATCCATGATGCACATCTTCTGGCCACCTTGAGTCGAATCGAACAGGGCTTCGTCTGAGTTAAGACAGTGACTGTTCTCACCATTGGTTAAGGCCACGGCATAGGCTTTAAGGTAGGTCAGGGTCTCGTCCCACAGCATATCGACATACTTCTGATCCGCCGAGCCGTATTTGACTGGCTCACCCAGACACTTGAACTCAGCCTGGTCGATATCCTGCTGATCCAGAAAGTCGGGGAGGTTTGCCGCCATGGCACCATTTGCCGATAGCAACGACAAAGCAATAATTGTCTTTTTCATTCATCTCATCCTTAATTTACATATTATTTTTTCACCACTTGCGGAGCGAAATCATAGGCTTGGAATCCATTCCAAAAATGTAACCAGCACATATTTGCAACAATTCACTCTTGAAAATAACAACCCAGCTCACAAACTGGATAACACATTGTTTATAAAGAAAATAGACAGGTTTCAGCTGCAATAAAAAAGGTTCATCGCGGATAAGCGG